>CAYMTD010000117.1:0-6836 GCA_964393245.1 uncultured Syntrophaceae bacterium | reverse complement strand
CCTTTTCCAAATTCTTGGCAACGGTCTTCGCAAATTCAAGATTGTCATCAACGACCAGGATTTTCCGTTTGACGGTGGTCATCTTCTTGTCCGCCTACGCAGAAGACCACGGCCTATGGCCGTGGATGAATGCGAAGAGGATAACCCTCCGAAGCCTTGTGCGTAGGAGGGTATGCTTCGGCGGATTCCGCCGAAGAACATGGAGGTACCACGGGCTTTGCCCATGGGGCTCCATCGGAAGTCCGATCCTCTGCCGTGGTTTTTAGTCCCTATCTTACCCCTGACCGCCGAATTTGTCAAAAAGTCTTTTAGAGATTTCTGAAGAAGTCCAGAAATTTCTGATTACACTGATTTATAAAGCGATTACACGGATTAAAATACATTGAAGAAAAATAGAAAACCCTGTCTACCGGCAGGCCCTGAACCTGGCATGGTACAAGGCGGGCAGGCGTCCCTCTCCCCCGAACGCGGGGGAGAGGGGAGGGTGAGGGGGAATCTCTTGAGGAATATTTTGACAAACTTACTTTTTGTGATAGATTGAGGCTAACATTCCACTATAGGGGTAGGAGATTTTTATGGAAAGCACAGAAATGGGTTTCTTTGTAGAGAAAATTCGTTTCTATGAGGCCATTCTGGACAATATTTATAATGGTGTCATGATCACCGACCCGGATGGGAAAATCATCTTTTTTAGTAAAACTTATGGGAATTTCCTTGGAATCGATCCCAAAGAAGTCATCGGTAAACATTGCACCGAGGTGATCGAAAATACGAGGATGCATATCGTCGCTAAAACAGGAATTCCTGAAATCGACCACCCCCATCGAATCATGGGGCAGGATATGGTCGTCCAGCGCATTCCCATCGAAATGAATGGAAAAATCATAGCGGTCTATGGCCAGGTTATGTTTAAAGACGTCCGCGATGTCCATGCCTTAGCAAGGAAATTGAACGTATTGGAATCGAAAGTCGAATTTTATGAAAAGGAATTAGAGAGTTTGAGGTCATCGAAGTATACGATCAATAACATTGTGGGGAAGAGCGAAAAGATGGTCGATCTGAAAAGATTAGCGCTCAAGGCTGCAAAGACCAACTCACCGGTTTTACTATTAGGAGAAAGCGGAACAGGAAAAGAACTCTTTGCCCATGCGATCCACCACGCCAGTGATCGACGGGCCTTCCCCTTCATCCGCCTCAATTGTGCAGCCATACCGAAAGATCTCTTGGAGTCGGAACTCTTTGGTTATGAACCCGGAGCCTTTACCGGAGCAGGGAGCAAGGGCAAGCCCGGCAAATTCGAATTGGCTCACCGGGGTTCTATCTTTCTCGATGAGATCAGCGACCTTCCTCTGGAGATGCAACCCAAATTGCTTCGTGTGCTGGAAGAAAAAGAGATGGAACGTTTAGGAGCGACTCGTTTAACCCGATGTGATTTTCGACTGATTGTGGCTTCAAATGAAAATCTTGAGAAATGCGTGGAGCAAGGGAGATTTAGGAAAGACTTATACTACCGGTTGAATGTCATTCCAATTCAAATCCCTCCTCTCCGAGAAAGAAAGGAGGACATTCCCATTCTCATAGAGCACCTGATCGAAATTCTAAACAGGGATTTGGGAACCCATGTGATAAAGATCACTCCAGAAGTATTGAACATTTTTGAAAATTATGATTGGCCTGGGAATGTTCGTGAGCTAGCCAATATCCTAGAAAGAATCATTTATATTTGTGAGGGAGATACCATTCAGGTTCACCACCTTCCCTTCTTCCTGCTTAGCATGAGAGAGGGACAGAACAAACTCCAACCCACCTTATTGAAGCGCCTCAGAGAAGACATGGAAAAGGAGGCTCTGCTTCACGCTATTCGCATGGCTAATGATAATAAAAATAAGGCCGCCAAACTCTTAGGAATCCATCGAACCGCCCTTTATAAGAAGATGAAGAAGTTCAACATCCCCATTTCAGCCGCATAGAATATGTAGACTGAAATATACATGTAGAAAAAAATCGATATGTAAGAAACCTTTGGTAATAAAAGAAGAATTTATAAAACCCAATTATCTGTAGAAATTTGGATACACACCAATCTATAATCAGAAATCACTTCAAAAAATTTTGAATAAATATCACCAACTTAAACTCTTATAACTTTCTATTTACTTGGCTTGCTTTTTGCTGTTAAATAAGCGTCATCCTTTGTAGGGGAAATTAACCATGCCTAAACTTATTACTGGCGGAATGGGGTTTATTGGAACCTATCTTGCTCGTGATTTAATTAAACAGGGAGAGGATGTAATCCTTTTTGATGTCGTTTCTAACTCCCCTCTCATTCAGGACATAAAGAATAAAGTCGAAATTGTTCAAGGAGACCTCTCTTCATGGGCGGAGGTGTTGGAAGTTGTAAAAAATCATAAAATAGACACCATCTATCATACTGGTGCACTCCTGTCCGCCTCGGCCGAGGAGAAACCCATTAAGGCTTATCATGTGAATGCAGGGGGGACATTCAATATTCTTGAAGCCGCAAGACTATTCAATGTGGAAAGGGTGATCTATCTAAGCACCATTGCCAGCTATGGTCTTGGTATTCCCGATACCGTCAACGAAGATACAATCCAGATGCCCATCTCCATGTATGGTGTCACGAAGGTCTTCTCAGAAAGATTAGGGGAATATTATCACAGAAAATTTGGTGTCGATTTTAGGGCCCTTCGATTACCATCTGTCATTGGACCTGGGAGGGGGGGCGGAGGAGCCTCCGCCTACAGCAGCCTCATGATCTCTGAGCCAGCTCTCAAACGACCCTATAAGGTCTTTGTGGAAGAGGATGTGAGAATGCCCTTGCTTTATATCAAGGATGCAGTGGATTGCCTCATCCGGTTATACAAAGCGGATAACGCAAAATTGAAGAGGAGGGTCTATTGCATTGGGGGTTTTTCACCTACCGCTAAAGAGATTGCTGAAGCCGTGAACGAGATTCTCCCTGATGCAGACATCCAGTTCAAACCAGATCCGGAATTGACTAAGATCGTCCGAAGTTGGCCCAAATATATTGACGAGACCAGAGCCTTTGAGGAGTGGGGCTGGAAGACCATGTATTTACTTAAAGAGACCGTGAAAGATTTCATCGGAGAGGTTCAGGCTCATCCCGAGATTTACATGTAATTTCACTTGACTTCTTTTTCTATTCATTATATTTGAAATCCTTGAAGAAGGAGGTGAAAAAGAGTTCCGAAGGCGAAAGAAGAGATTCTTCGCTACGCCCCGAACACCATGTGGTGCGGGGCTGCGCTCACAATGACAATATTAAGAAAGAAGAGAGGAGGAGGAAGAAGATGAGAAAGTTTGCAATTCTTACGGTTGTTGCTTTTATTCTCAGTATCATTACCGTTCCCATGGTGATGGCCCAGGCCAAACCAGCGCCAGCCAAAGAACCGGCAAAGGCTCCGGCTCCTGCCAAGCCTGCAGCCAAACCCGCTGCTGCGAAGGAACCGATTAAATTAGGGGCCATCTATTGTTTTGCCGGACCTTGCTATATGTATTCCGAATCAGCCATCAATGGCATAAAGATTGCTGCGGATGAGATTAATGCCAAGGGAGGCATTCTTGGTAGAAAACTGGATGTGACGGTCCGGGATACCGAGATGAAAGTGGATGTCGGTGCAAGGGAGGTTAAGGATTTGATCCTCAGAGAGAAAGTCAATTTCCTTGAGGGGCCATGCAGTAGTGGTGTGGCCCTGGCGATGCAGGTAGTTCATGCGGAGTATAAAGTAATAAGGGTGACGACAATGGCCAATACAGAAGGCCAAGTAGTGGATAAATTTACCCCTTATATTTTTCAGATTGTTCCAAATACCTATTATGAGGCCATTGCAGCAACACGTTATCTCAACAAAAAAGTTCCCACAGCTAAGAAGTTCTGCACCATCGCTCCGGATTATGAATTTGGCCGTCGTGAGGAGGCTGCGTTTGCTGAAGAAATCAAGAGATTGGTTCCGGATTCTGAAATCCTCTATGAGGCATGGCCAAAGCCGGGAGAAAAAGACTTTACTGCCTTTATAACAGCCATCATGGCGAAAAAACCTGATGCCGTTCACAGCTCTCTCTTCGGTGGTGACTTAGTAGCCTTCACCAAACAGGCTGCACCGTATGGGTTTTTTGAAAAAATCCCCTTCATTGCTCTTTATGACCTTCCCGTCCTTTTAGCCTTAGGACCGGATGCGCCTGAAGGGACATTTGGTTTCGGGAGAGGATGTTTCTTCATGGATCCCAATCCAAAAATGCTTGAATTTGTTGGAAAATATAGAAAGGTGCGTGGGGCCTACCCTGATTCATGGGCAGTCCAGGCCTACGACGGAGTTTATTTGATTAAGGCAGCCGTTGAAAAAGCCAAAACGGTTGAAACCGAAGCAGTGATCAAGGCTATGGAGGGGATATCCATTGATAGTTTAAGGGGCAGGTACTTCATTCGACCCTTAGACCATATGGGGAGTGTGCCGGCTTATCAAGGAACGATTGCTAAAGATCCTAACTATCCTTTTAAAATCTGGAAGGATATATCTCGAATCCCTGGGGATCAGGTGTGGCGATCTGAAGCCAGTGTCAGAGAGGTTTGGAAGAAGACAGGAGTTGTGAGATAAGGCGATGTCAAATGACAACACTCAAAGTTCAAATCAAATGATCCTGTAACTCAACCCTTCAGGGTTGATCTGAATCAAGGCTGAAGCCTTGAGTTACAGTAATTCATCTAACATTGGCCTGCCTGCCGGTAGGCAGGGATTTTGACGTTTGACATTTTAGGCCCTTAAAAATGTCTTTTGATGTCCTCTTTAATCAATTTATGACTGGAATTGCCCGGGCGGCCCTGCTCTTTCTGGTCGCTTCGGGCCTTTCCCTCACCTTCGGCGTTTTGAGGGTTCTCAATTTTGCCCATGGGTCCCTTTATATGCTGGGGGCTTTTATCACCTACACTGTATGGAAAGCCCTCCTTCTACCTGTACTCGGTTTCTATATTGCTACCATCCTCGCCGCCCTCATCATGGCAGGGGTAGGCATTATCATAGAATTTTTCTTACTCAGGCGTCTCTATGCCAGAGGATGGCCTGAACAACTGTTAGCTACTTATGCTGTCATTTTAATTATTACCGATGTGGTCAAATGGGGGTGGGGTGGAGAATTCCTTTCAATCCCGAGGCCTAAACCCTTTACAGGAGCTGTTTTTCTATTCGGTTTTCCATTTCCTTCATATAATTTTTTCATCATCATATTAGGATTGGCCCTTGTCGTCTTTCTCTGGTGGTTAGTTTATCGAACGCGTCTTGGTGACATCATCCGGGCAGCAGCCCATGATCGGGAGATGGTCTCTGCTTTAGGGATACCCATTCCCTGGCTATTTACATGGATATTCGTCCTGGGATCTTTGATCGCGGGTTTGAGTGGAGCAGTATCTGGCCCTTATGGATCCATTGCCCTCGGTATGGATATCGAGATCGTTGTTGAATGCTTTGCCGTGGTCGTCATAGGCGGAATGGGAAGCCTTCCAGGGACATTACTTGGGTCTTTCATTGTTGGACAGGTCTATGCTTTTGGCATCATGTATAAACCAGAATTGGCACTGGCTTTTATTTTTATGGTCATGGCAGCGGTTTTGATCATTCGACCATGGGGGATCTTCGGAAGACCGGAACGCTAAGGAACAATGAAAAATGATCAATGATCAATGTTCAATGTTCAATGAAAATACCTAATCCCCTCTCTCCCCCCTTTGCTAAAGGGGGGGTCGGGGGGATTAAGGTTAAGGTTAAAAGGTGGAAACAAAACAGCTGCAACAAAAAGAGTCGATGATTAGAAAAAGTTGGTGGTTGGCATTCCTCATCCTGGCAGCCATTATAGCCCCTTTTATTATCACCGAATTCTATCTCGTTATCTTAGGTGAGGCTTTGATTATGAGCCTGTTGGCACTCAGTTTCAATCTGCTCTTCGGTTATATGGGCCAACTCTCCTTCGGCCAGGCTGCTTTCTACGGACTGGGTGGATATACGGTCGCCATGTTACTGACAAAAGTCCATTTCAACTTTTGGCTAAGCCTGATAGCCGGGGTTGTAGTGGCAAGCATCATTGGTTTGATCGTGGGATATTTTTGTGTTCGCCTAAGAGGGATCTATTTTGCCATCCTGACCCTTGCCTTTGGTCAACTCCTTTTTGTGATCATCTATAAGTGGCACGATTTCACTGGGGGCGATGATGGGATCCAGGGGGTTTTTCCACCTGGAATTCTGAAGTCGCCTATCATTTATTATTATTTTATCCTTCTCATCTTTATTGCATCCGCTTTTGTCCTATGGCGAATTACTAATTCACCCTTCGGGCATACCCTAAGAGCGATGCGCGAAAATCCTGAAAGGACCGAATTCTTAGGTATCAATATTGCAAAATACCAGCTCATCGCCTTTGTCATCGCGGCTGCTTTTGCCGGACTGGCTGGTGCCCTATGGTCTCCTTTTTATCGTTCAATTGCCCCTTTTTCGCTAATGTGGATTAAGTCAGGAGAACCAGTGATGGCAGCGATTCTTGGGGGATCTTCGATTTTCTTTGGGCCAATATTGGGAATGTTTATCATGACATTCTTCCATGCCTGGGTTCTGGGGTTCACCATTTATTGGCCCGTCGTCATGGGGGCCCTTATCCTCATCATAATTTTTCTCCTCCCAGGTGGAATCCTTGGTCTTGCCCAGGAAAAGTGGCAGGAAAGAAGAGAAAATAGAAAGGAATAATGGAAGAGTGGGTAAGTAAAAGGTTAAGGCTAAGGTTAAGGTTAAGGCTAAGGTTAAGGTTGAGGC
>CAYMTD010000116.1:0-6862 GCA_964393245.1 uncultured Syntrophaceae bacterium | reverse complement strand
ATAAGGATAAACTATGGGAAATAACCACGAGGAACCGAACGTTAGTGAGAGCGGTGAACGTAAGGAGGGGCTTAAGAAGAAGTGATGAGAAGCCTCCAGAGGACCATTGGAAAAAAAGATTTCCGGAACTGGAAACGAAGCTCTTGGATGAATATTACAAATTTAAGGGGTGGAATCTTGAAGGGATTCCTACGAAAAAGACTCTGCATGAATTGGGGTTGGATTACATTAGCGAAGACTTCGAACAGAGAGGGATTATAAAAAATGAGCAAGGTTAAGAAGAAGGTCAAGACCATCAAGATCAACGTCGATAAATGCAACGGTTGCCGGGCCTGTGAAGTCATCTGCTCCGCGTTTCACGCTAACCCGAAGTATAGCAGCAACAATCCGGCAAGATCTCGGATTCGGGTGATTCATGAACCACTTAGAGACATCTATTTTCCGGTATACGCGGGTGAGTACACGGCCTCCGAATGTATGGGTAGGGACAGATATGTGATTGATGGAAAGGAATACGACGAGTGTGACTTATGCAGGGCATCGTGTCCATCCAGAGGTGTTTTCAAAGAACCCGATTCCGGCCTCCCTCTGAAATGCGATATGTGTGAGGATGATCCGCCACAAGAGGAACCTCTTTGTGTTAAGTGGTGCATTAATGACGCCCTGACTTACGAAGAAAGGGAGGAGGAAGTAGAAGAAGAAACGAAACCGCAGGATGTGGAGATTGGATTGGGATCATTGATAGACAAATATGGGTTACAGAAGGTGATGGATAGTGTTGCCCGAATGGCAAAAAAAGAATAAAGCGAACAAACTCTAAATTCAAAATTCTAAACTCTAAATAAAATTAAAATGGAAATAGCTTAAGATACCAAATCTAAACATTTGTCTGCCGGTAGGCAGGGATTTTGAGTTTGTTTAGGCCCTTAGGGAATCGATACCGACAAAAGTTTGTCGACGTTGAGTTATTGAAAACGACCCCAATTAGTCATTCCCGTGAAAACGGGAATCCAGAAGCTTCGAACAAAAATACTGGATTCCTGCTTCCGCAGGAATGACGAAGAACGCTGCCCCGAAGGGGCCCCATCTTCCGGGCGAAGCCCCGGAAGAGGCGTAGATTCTTACGCAATAAATTTTGAGAATTTATCTCTAACATCCTGAAACCCATTGGTGTCATGCTGAACTCGGTTCAGCATCTCGATTTGTCCAGTGTGTGAGATCCTGAAACAAGTTCAGGATGACAGGTCCGGGAAATTTCAAATATTTTTGGCTAGAGTTTAGGGTTTGGAGTTTGAAAGAAAAGAGGATGAAAGAATCGTGGAGACTGTACCCTTAGGTCCTTTCAAGGTGGTTATCGATGGTATTAAGGAGGCGGGTGGAGACGCCGATAAACTATGCTATCAATGCGGAAAATGCGATACGGTGTGTCCATGGAATCGTGTCAGAAAGTTTTTTGTTCGCCGAATGATCAATCAGGCAAAATTCGGTGTAGTTCCTTTCGAATCCGAAGACCTATGGTTATGTGCTACCTGCCGGAATTGTGTCCAGCGGTGCCCCAGAGGCGTCGAAATCATCGACGTGATGCGGGCGATGCGGAGGCTGCTCGTACCAGAGGGAGTCGTTCCTGCGAGCATTCCCAATCTTCGCAGTGTCATGACAAGCCTTGCCAGCGTCGGTAATCCCTGGGGACAAGACCCAAATGACCGGCCAAATTGGGGCAAAGACCTATCTGTGAAGGAGTTCACCGAAGGGACAGAGACCTTATATTTCCCGTGCTGCTATCCCAGCTATGAACCAAGATTAAAGAAGGTCTCCCAAGCTACGGCCAATATTCTTACCAGCGCAGGGATTGATTTTGGGATACTCGGTTCCAAGGAGATGTGCTGTGGCGAGAGCGTACGCAAAGCGGGCAACGAGACATTATTCAAACACTTAGCCAGGGAAAACATCAAGACTTTTATCGAAGCGGGGGTGAAGAAAGTTCTTGTATCTTCCCCTCATTGCTACCACACCTTCAAGAACGAATATCCCGAATTTAAGGTGAACTTCGAAGTGGTTCATGTCTCCCAATATTTATTCGAGCTTATGAAGGGAGGGAGACTTCAGCTCACCAAGGAATATGGGAAGAAGGTTACCTATCACGATCCGTGTTACCTGGGTCGACATAATGGCATCTATGACGAGCCCCGGGAGGTCTTGAAGAAGATACCCGGTTTGGAACTGATTGAGATGGCTGAGTCGCGGGAAGAGAGTCTCTGCTGCGGAATGGGGGGAGGCAGGATTTGGATGGAAACGGCAAAGGGTGAAAGATTTTCTGACATTAGACTGGAACAAGCGATCGGAGTTGGAGCTGAGGTGTTGGTCACTTCCTGTCCGTATTGCATCACCCAATTCGAGGATAGCCGGTTGACACTGAAGGATAGCGAGGCCATACAGATCAAGGACATCACAGAAATGATCCAGGAAGTGATTTAGAGAGAAAAAAACACTCAACGAGGTTATAGAGAAGTGGAGAAAGAAGCGTTTCAACAACTTTTTAAGGGTCTCTCGGCAGGGAATTTTGGCGATGTGATGGTTGTCGGTGGAGGAATCAGCGGTGTTCAAGCCTCACTCGATCTCGGCAATGCCGGGTTCAAAGTTTATCTGGTTGATAAAAGTCCCTCCATTGGCGGCAAGATGGCCCAGTTGGACAAGACCTTTCCAACCAATGAGTGCTCCATCTGAATCCTATCGCCCAAACTGGTCGAGGTCGGCCGGCATCCCAACATAAAGGTCCTGAGCTATACTGAAGTTGACCGGGTAGAGGGGGAGAAAGGAGATTTCAGGGTCACTCTGGTCAGAAAGCCCAGATATATCATCGAGAGCAAATGCACGGGTTGTACGACCTGTGTCGAATATTGTCCCGTCAAATATCCTGACCGATTTAATCAGGAAATATCGAAGAACAAAGCCATCCATATCTACTTTGCCCAAGCCATCCCCCTGATCACCTATATCGATGAAACCTGTCTCTATCTTAAAGAAAAGAAATGTCGTATCTGTGAAGCGGTGTGCGAGAAAGGTGCCATCGATTTTACTCAAACGCCAGAGAAGTCTGAAATAAAGGTAGGAGCGATTATTCTTGCTCCGGGCTTTGAGCCCTTTGACCCAAAGGTGAAGAATGAATATGGCTACGGAAAGATGCTGAATGTGGTAACCAGCATGGACTACGAGAGGCTATTAAGTTCTACTGGGCCATACGAAGGTGAGATCAGGCGTACTTCTGATTTGAAGCATCCTCATAAAATAGCCTGGATTCAATGCATTGGTTCAAGACAGGTCAATCCTCCGGGTGGCAACAGCTATTGTTCAGCTGTTTGTTGCACGTATACCCAGAAACAGGTCATTTTGACAAAGGATCATGATGCAGAGGCAGAGTGTACGATATTTCATAACGATATTCGTTCCTATGGCAAGGATTTTGAGCGATTCTACCAAAGGACAGAAAAACTGCCTGGGATTCGGTTTATAAGAAGCTACGCCACCGTAGTAAAGGAGGTTCCCGAAACGAAGAATATTATCGTTAGATATGCTACCCCGGATGAGGGAACCAAAGAGGAAGAATTCGATATGTTGGTATTATCGGTTGGACTGAATCCGCCTGCTCATGCAGGTGAGCTGGCGAATCAGTTCGGCATTGAGATCAATCCTCACGGATTCTGCAAAACGAATCCTTCTTATCCTATGGAGACCACTCGTCCGGGAATTTTTGTAAGCGGAGCCTTCCAGGGACCTATGGATATTCCCGAGTCGGTTTTTACGGCAAACGGTGCAAGTTCCCAATGTGGTGAGCTCCTTGAATACCGACGGGGGAAGTTAACGACAGAAAGGGTCTATCCACCCGAGAGGGACGTTTCGCAAGAAGAGCTCAGGGTCGGGGTATTTGTATGTCATTGTGGAGCAAATATTGGAAGAGTGGTCGATGTCCCTTCTGCGGTTGAATACAGCTTAAGCTTACCTCATGTTGTTCATGCTCAAGAGCAGCTCTTCTCGTGTTCTACTGAGTCAACCAATCAAATCATGGAGGTGATAAGGGAAAAGGGGCTTAATCGTGTGGTGGTGGCAGCCTGCACCCCTAAAACCCATGAGCCGACCTTCCGTTATTCGCTAAGGGAGGGAGGGATTAATCAATATTTCTTCGACATGGCCAATATCAGGGAACATTGCTCCTGGGTGCACTCTAAAGAAAAAGAAGAGGCCACCAAGAAGTCAAAGGATATCATCCGGATGTCGTTAGCACGGGCTTGCCGTTTGGAGCCATTACAGGATTTTAATCTTCCCGTAAACAAGGCAGCGCTTGTGGTGGGTGGGGGGATTGCCGGCATGACGTGTGCACTCTCCATAGCCAACCAGGGACATGAGGTCCACCTGGTGGAGAAGGAGCGAGACCTGGGGGGATTGGCTCTTAAAATCCATCATACCCTGGAAGGAATGGATGTTCAGGCCTATTTGCGCGATCTGATAAAAAAGGTGTACCAACATCCCCAGATTCATGTTTATATGGATGCGACCATCATAGAGGCTACCGGTTATGTTGGGAATTTCACAACCAGGGTGAAGTCTGAAAGAGGCGTGACAGAGATAAAGCACGGCGCAGCCGTCATCGCGATAGGGGCCGAGGTCTATAAACCTACAGAATACCTTTATGGAGAAGATGATAGGGTCATGACCACCCTCGAGTTGGAAGAGAGAATCGCCAAGGGAGACGAAAAGGTCATTAACGCAGAGAGTCTTGTAATGATCCAATGTGTTGGCTGCAGAAATGAGGAAAGAAATTACTGCAGCAGAATATGTTGCAGTGAGTCCGTAAAGAATGCGTTGAAACTGAAAGAGACCAACCCCAAGATGGATATCTATATTCTCTTTCGGGATATGAGAACGTATGGGTTTAACGAGGATCATTACAGGGAAGCGGCGGATAAAGAGGTGAAGTTTATTCGCTACGAACCGCAGGACAAACCTCAGGTGGAAGCGGGTGAGTCAGAGGAGGGCCGGCCTGTTTTAAAAGTTACCGCGACGGATTATATATTAGGAAACAAGCTTGAAATCGATGCCGATTTCGTTGCTTTGGCTGCCGCCACAATTCCCGCCGCAGGAAGCAAGGAAATATCCAAATTGTTCAAGGTCGCGTTGGGTACGGATGGCTTCTTCCAGGAAGCCCATGTCAAATTGAGACCTGTTGAGTTTGGTACAGACGGGGTTTATCTTTGCGGGATAGCCCACTACCCTAAGTTTATCTCCGAAGTAATCAGCCAGGCCTATGGAGCTGCAGGGCGAGCCTTGACCCTTCTGTCGCATGATACTGTCATCGCCTCCGGTTCTGTTTGCGAGGTGGCTGAGAAAAAGTGTATGGGATGCGGGGCGTGTGTTGAGGCATGTACTTATGGTGCGATAGAGCTGTATGAAACGCGACAAGGGAAAAAGGCAAAGATGAACCCTATTCTTTGCAAGGGGGATGGTCTTTGTAATACCAAATGTCCGACAGGGGCGATTCAATTGAAACATTACGAAGATGACCAGCTGATCGCCCAGATTGATGCGGCAATCTCGGACGCATAGGGTAGTGCAAACAAAATAGAAAAGGACATTTGTGTCATTCGTTATCATTCGTTCCATTCGAAACATCTATTTTCTAACTAAGGAAGTGAGAACAAATGAGTGCAGCTCTTAAATTTAAGCCGAGAATCATCGGCTTCGTATGCAATTGGTGAGGCTACGGCGCCGCTGACCTGGCTGGAGTTTCCAGACTGCAATATTCAAATGAGATAAGACTTGTCCGTGTGATGTGTACCGGAAGGGTAGACATTGCGTTTATATTCCGGTCTTTCCGTAACGGAGTGGATGGGGTGTATATCGCTGGCTGCCGCCTTGATGAGTGTAAGTATATCACTCAAGGAAATTACCATGCCTTGAACATAGTGCTTTTATCTAAAAAAATAATGGAAACCATAGGGCTGAACCCCGAAAGGCTAAGGATCGAATTCATGTCTTCCGCTGAGGGAAGCCGTTTTGTAGAGACGGTAAACGACTTTGTCAGAAAGGTGAGTGCGATCGGACCATTTGGAGAAAGCGAAGGCATAGACGGAAATGGATTAAAATTCAAACTCGATGAGATTGGGAAGTTAATACCCTATATTAAAATTGCAACAAGAGATAAGTTATCGTCACGTCTTAAAGATCCAGAAGAGTGGAGTAAACTTTTTACAAAAGACGAGATCGACACATTATTCCGTGAATTACCGTCGTATTATATCGACCCAGAAAAGTGCCAAGCCTGTATGACTTGCGCAAGAAGATGCCCTGTCGAGGCGATCATCAGTGCCAAGAACCGGGTCCACGTGATTGAACAGGAAAAATGCATTAAATGCGGAACTTGCTTTGAAGTCTGTCCTACTAAATTTAGTGCGGTGACAAAGATCATTGGCGAGCCTGTTCCGCCTCCTCTTCCTGAAGAAAAAAGAACGATCATCAGAAAGAAGAAAGAAAAAGGAGAGACGGATAAGGAGTGAGGGGTTAAGGACTAAAATGACGAAGATAAACCCGGATCTTATTTCTCCTTGTGGTCTTTATTGCGGAGTCTGCGCCATTTATATCGCTCACCGGGAGAATAATCTCAAACTTAAGGAGAAATTAATAAATCTTTACCAGGGAGGAACTCCTGGGAAAGGTAGACTTCCCTACGCTGAAAAACTCTCCATCGAAGACATTAAGTGCCGGGGTTGCCTATCTGACGAACCATTCATGCACTGTCAACAGTGTGAAATCAGAAAGTGTACAAGGGAGAAAGGTTTCGTTGGTTGTCATCAATGTGATGAATTTCCTT
>CAYMTD010000115.1:0-6878 GCA_964393245.1 uncultured Syntrophaceae bacterium | reverse complement strand
ATTATCAAACCTTGTCGACGAGCTTGATTCACAATTCAAGACCTGACACCTTTTGATTAGTTCGGAGTAGGGGATTTGGAGCAAAGGATGAAGGACTGAGATCTCCGAACTAAGAACTCCGAACTGCAAATGAAGCGCTTCTTCCTTTTTCTGGCTGCTGGTTTTGGTACCGGATACGTTCCCATTGCTCCGGGGACCGCTGGGACCCTGGTGGCCATTCCTATTTTTTTTGTTCTTTCTTCAATTCCTTCTCCTCTATACGAATTAACGATCCTCACCTTTTTCTTTTTCGCCAGTTGGGTTTCAGGTGAAGCTCAGAGATGCTGGGGGAAGAAAGACCATCCAAGGATTGTCATTGATGAGATCGTGGGTTACCTGATCGCGTTGCTCTGGTTACCTAGGACGACTCTCTTCATCATCCTGGGGTTTTTTCTTTTCCGATTTTTCGATATTGTCAAACCACCTCCTATTCGGCTTTTGGAAAAAGTAAGAGGAGGGTATGGGGTAGTCCTGGATGATGTCGTGGCTGGAGTTTACTCGAACATCATTCTTCAAATCATTTCTCACTGGACCCTCTCCAGCGGGAGAGGCGCAGGGTGAGGGGGGATAAGGAAGTAGACATGAAATTAGAAAAGGTTATTGGAGATTATTTGGGAAAAAGAGGCCTAACCCTATCGATCGCCGAATCTTGCACAGGAGGATTGGTCTGCGATCGCATCACGAATATCCCGGGGAGTTCAGACTACTTCATGGGCGGAATGGTGACGTATAGCAACGAATCAAAGGCAGAGCATTTACGGATCCCGTTGAATTATATAAAGAGATATGGCGCTGTGAGTTCTCAGGTGGCGAGAAGCATGGCTAAAGGAGTTCGAAAGGCGTTTGGTACAAATTTCGGACTATCCACTACCGGTGTGGCAGGGCCTACAGGTGGAACAAAGAGGAGTCCCATCGGGAGGGTTTTCATTGGACTCACCGATGGAAGAAGAACATGGGTGAAGAAGTTAGACCTGAAAGGAAGCCGCAGGGAAATCAAGAAAGAGGCTGCTGAGAGAAGTCTCGAGTTCCTATATGGAGTATTGGCTGGAAAGGTTAACCTTAAAACAGGAAGATAACGATTTTTTCTCTACGAACCGAACATTATTACGGATGCCAGCAGTAATTTCTGGACGAATACAAACGCATTTAATATTTTGACACTCCAGGTTGTCCTGGCGAGCACCAAGGGCGTGGCAATCTCGTTTTTCATGCGATTGCTTCGTCGCTGAGCTCCTCACAATGACAAGTCACTTATTCTTATTGCGTTTGTATTAATTACCCTGACTCTAAGCGAGCCCTGCCTATGCGTTGGCATCGAAGCCAAGTCTCCGTTCTACCTGTATTCCCTACGCAATCTTTGTGCCCCCTTTGTGGAATTGGCGGAGCTTTTCAGCAGTGAAGAAGGCACGGGCGCTTGCGTCGATAGGACAACCCTGAGCAATACACCAGTTCTGCAATTCATCAATATTGATATAGACCCTTGTAGCGTTTATTCCCGCCTTAACCATCTGGTGAAGCCTGGTTTCTGCATTTTTCAACCACTCCTCGTATGTGTCCTCAAGCTCGTCGCGGTCAGCAGCAATCTCCAAAAGACGGGGCCACTCTTCCGGTCTATACCAAGCAATCCCAAGTATGGCAGCGGTTTCTCGGCTTTTCTTAGAAGAGTATTTTTTCTTGGTATTTGCTTGTCTCATCCTCTTGGCCATTGTTTCACTCCCCCCTTGAATCTATCCCGGTTCTTCCATTCAAATCGACTTGACGCTAAAACCACTGTTTCATGGAGTTTCTTTCGTGAAGATTGCGGGGAGTTCCGTAGCATAAGTGACCACCCCAATACCGCTGTTCCCTAACTGCAAGAGTTCTGTATGCTCCTTTAACTTGTTACCGGGTTACCCAAAAGTTCTAAGTTTTAAGGGAATTAATCCCCGTGCTATTCGATAATAATGCCTATTTTGCGAACAATCCCGTCCTCCTTAAAACACTCTCTGCAATTCCGGTACAAAACCTTTAATTCAGATATGGCTTGTGCTAAGTTATCGACTTTAAAATCCTCAAACCAGTATTCCTCACTTTCAAGGAATATTCTCATTTTTTTCACCCCCGTCGTTAAAAACAACACTAAAGCTACGAATAAGACATATAATGCTATGTTGCCCACCTAACCGCAATCACTCCCTATATGAGGTTCTCATCCGCAATATTATCAGGCAAAAAGGTCCATCTGACGACGTATCCTGAGATGCTTTCCCTCAGAGAAAACTTTTAAGACAGAATCTGCGGGGACGTTGGCCAATTCCTTTGGTTCCAACTTGTGGAGACCGCCACCATAGACCCTTCCTTCTTTCATAAGCGTCTCGGCGGTAATAGTGGAGAGAGTCTTCCAAATCTTTCGATACAGTTCAGGATGGTTACTCAATGATGCCGCCAAATCTGGCTTTGGGTACAGCAGTAGATAGACGTTTGCTGTTGTCGCTTTTGAGTGGTTAAGGATGAAGCGAAACGGAGACTGGCTTCTGCGTGTTGGCCTTCCCATGTAAGTACAAAGGAATGGCGCCGGTGGTCGTTCCTCTTGTGAGTACCATGGCTCCCGATGCTGACAGAGATAACGCTTGTCTATCCCAGCTTTAATGCCTCGCTCGAGGTATCGCCACAAAACCGGATACTTTTCCTTTACCTCATTCTCCGGCAAACCGCACGAGAGCAAATAGCGTCTGTTCTGTATCTGCGGTTCGCCATTCTCATCAGCATTGATTTCATCAGTTTCAAGGTCTCTTGGACTTGGCAGGATAGGCTTCAGGAACCTTTTTGGTAGGTTAAATTGCCTTATTTGCTCCATGGTGAGTATGAAGAACGCATTGCAGCCTGTGGCCAAGCCTCGTTTCACTGTAAAAATATCAGCCAGTGTAACACCGTTGTGCTTCCGAATGGGTGTTGAGATGACTTGAGGTAATCCTGTCCACTTGGAGATATCACGAAGGTCGATAAGTCTTATGGAATCAGAAACCGTCGGCCTTGCCAACATCCCACCGAAGGTGAATTCAACTTCATGATTAGATTGCGGTGGTGAATTCCTAAAGAATACGACCGCCGATGATACTAAGGCGTCACCAAACTGAACGTCATTCGGATCGAAACGATGGATGCGAGAAAGCGTGACCCGTTTCATCAAGAACTCTTTTATTCTGTGGCCGTAATTCACATCCATAAACTCACTCGGAATAAGCCAAGCACCCACGCCATCCTTTGCCATCCAGGCTTGTGACAGAACCATGAAATATGTGTATAAGCCGCCCAACCCATTCATCTCGAAGTTGAGATAGCGGGCAATTGAGCGTTGCAGTTCCCGCTTCTGAATTTGGCTCAGATGGTGGTGGCGAACGTAAGGCGGATTGCAAACCACAAGGTTGTATTTTGTAGCTTCGGCCTTTGGTGGCTCGGTAGTTGTAAAATCAGCAAGGCAGAGACGTAACCGGGTCCCCTTCCATAGATGTTCTGCTGATTCAGCGTAGTGTCGATCGATCTCATAACCGGTCGCAGCCTCGATCCGTGAAGGTGGCACTTGGCGTAGCAAAGCCGAATAGAAAGGACCGGTTCCGAAGCCGGGCTCGAGGAAACGGATCTTTAAGCGCGGTGAGAGCAAGGAAACAGCGTAAGCCACGATATCAGAAGCCAACTGCGGTGGTGTAGAGAACTGACCAAGCCGGTTACGCTCTGCTTGTACCTTGGCATCATCCAGTCGCTCTTGGAGTTCGAAGCGTGCATTCTCTCGTTCTTCCAGAGATTCCATGTCTACAACCCGAACGCCGCAAAATCTTCTATGCGATGTTCCCAGACCCAATCGATTCCTTCGGAGGCTTCGTAGCCGAGGTAACCGGTATCGAAGTAGCCGCATAGGAAAAGGATGTATCGAACACGTTTGCCGTGCTTTCTCCGCAGTTGACCAACCTTTACAGCTTCCTCTTTTCGACGCTTGTTGACGTTGGTGAAATCGCCGGCAGATTTTGCTTCGATCATCAACGGAAGCTTCCCATCTTTCGGCTTAAGCGGCATCACTGCCGTATCGACCGGGATGTTAACTGACTCATGGTCTTCCTTTAACCCCGGCACGTTCAAGCGAAAAGCGAACATCCCCGGTTTCATCTTTTCCAGAGTAACCTTTCCAGACATATCTTTGTAACCACGGTCCTCAAGCCACTTTTTGATTTTTTCGAGTTGTCGTTTCTCTTGAGCATTGCGAACGATGGGATCGGCGTTGGCTCCGCAGAGGCGGTCTGCCACGATAGTCGCGGCTCGGTAAACCTCTTGTTTGGTCGGGTCACGATTCTCTCTAAGCCATGTAAAGATGTCAATGTCCACCAACCGAATGACCAGCTCGGTAACCTTCCGTAGACTATCATCCAGTTCGGCAGGTTTCATTTGTGGCGAGAGCCGATGCTCTAATTCCATGTTGTTCACAAAGGATTTTGAGATTCCGGCAAGACCAACCAGACGGTCACGGGCGATGGGGGGAGCAGTGGCCATGCGGAGAGCGAAAAGAATGGAAGGGTTTTTACGGAGTTCGTCTGGTGTAAGATTCCGAAGGTGTCTCGTCCGTTGGAGCATATCTTGAACATGTTTGGTGGCCTTCACACGCTCTTTTCGGTACGTGTTTGGAGCGAAAGGAACCATTCGTTATATAGGTCCACAGAACGAGCAATGTCTTCTTTCCAAAGGTGCGGTTTGTTAAGGTTAGCTCCGATTTTCATCATTTGCCCTACATGTGTTTCAACGACAGAATGCTATATCATGCTGTTCTTGCATTTTCTATTCGGTGCAAAGTAGCAATGACTTTGCCCAAGATTCTGAAGTCGCTTCCCTCGCTAATCCTTAAAGGCGTCATCATATCATTTTCTGGCTGCAAAATGATGGCCTTTCCTTTCCGAAAAATCCTTTTCACTGTGGCTTCGTCGCCCAGCAAAGCGATAATGATGTCTCCCTGATCTGCGACGGATTGTTGTTGGGCAATGGCAATATCCCCATGATAGATGCCCGCCTTAATCATGCTGTCGCCGCGCACGTGAAGTGCAAAGAGTTTTGTGGCTCGGCCAACGATGGAACGATCAACCGAAATTGTCCCTTCAAAATTTTCTTCAGCCAAAACGGGCAGCCCTGCTGTAACGCGACCAATCAGTGGGATAGAAATTGTTGAATATTGAGTACCTTCGTCCTTGCTCTTGTTGGCGGCCGTGAGCTCCAATCCCCTCCACTGTTTTGGGTTCCGTCGGATTTGACCTTTCCGCACAAGAGCCTTTAAATGTTCCTGAACAGCGTTTGGAGATCTGAAGGAAAAATGTTCTTGAATTTCAGAGATGGTAGGGGGGAAACCCGAGTAGTGAATATGGCTTCTAATAAAGTCTAAGATCTCAGCTTGGCGCTTTGTCAATACAGATTGTTTCACGACTTAGGGTATCTGAAGCAATTTGAGTTAATCCCCTTATACTGTAAATTTATACAGGTGTCAAGAAAAAAAGAAATTTGTGAATAGTTTCTCCTTGAAATTTTGCTTTTTGCTCCATAATATGGGACATATCCTGATTGGAAGGAGGGGGTATTAATGAAGCTCGAGAGGTTTGAAGGATGTTGGACGGCAATGGTCACACCTTTTAATCGAAAGGGAGAGATCGATTTTGAGGGTCTGGAGAAGAATGTTCTCTTCCAGATCGAGAACGGGGCAAATTTGGTTCCTACTGGAACGACCGGTGAGTCTCCTACCCTGGACTGGAAGGAACATGACCGGGTGATCACGAAGACAGTAAAGGTGGCGAAGGGCAAGGTCTTTGTCATGGCAGGAACAGGCTCGAACTCCACGAAAGAGGCTCTGAGAGGGACCAAACATGCGGTGGAGGTTGGAGCCAACGGTGCCCTGCTTGTCGATTGCTACTATAACGGACCTTCCTCTCTTGAACTGAGAACCGAATATTATGAGGTGATTGCAAAGGCATTCCGAAGAGCCTACGTCATGCCCTATATTATCCCTGGAAGAACAGGGACAAAGTTGGAAGTGGAAGATCTGGCCATCCTCCACCGAAAGTTCAAAAATGTGCGATCGGTGAAGGAGGCGACCGGAGACCTTGATCGGATGGCCAAGACGAGAACTCTCTGTGGAGAGGATTTCGATATCCTCTCCGGCGACGATGATAAGACCTTTGAGATGATGACCCGCCCCGATATTTGTGCATCGGGTGTGGTTTCGGTGATGTCCAATATCGTTCCAGGACCCATTGGAGAGATGGTCCGGGCGCTGAGAAGTGGAGACATGGAGAAGGCCAATCGGTTGAAAGACGTTCTGGATCCTCTCTTCAAGGTGGTGACGGTTAATACGATTGAGTCTTATGAAGGCTTTGAGGTGCCAGCGAAATTCAGAAATCCGTTAGCCATCAAGACAATGATGAAGGGTCTCGGGTTACCCTCTGGACCTTGTCGTCAGCCTCTCGGAAAGATGACCCCTAAAGGGATAGAGGTGGTTAGAAAGGCACTTCAAGCCGTCTATGAAAAGGATAAGGAGATCTTCAGGCCCCTTCAGGATTTCTATAAAATCAACATCGAGGAGAGACTCTCCAACGACAAGTATTGGAAATAGAGCAATCAGAGAGGGGAAGAACAGAAAGGGCCTGCCCCCAAATCGGGGATAGGCCCTTTTTGTTACCAGTTGGGGATGAAGAAGAGGAAAGCAATAGAGGTGATGATCCAGTAGACGAAGAAGACCATAAGGAGCCAGCCCATTATATCCCTGAAGTTTAGCTTTGCCACCGCCAGCATCGCTATGGCCCAGAAAGGCTGGATCATATCGGTCATCATAT
>CAYMTD010000114.1:0-6948 GCA_964393245.1 uncultured Syntrophaceae bacterium | reverse complement strand
TTTCAATGGGTTGAGAGGCTAAGGCCTGTCGAACGGCTTTGGTGATGATCCCTTTTGCCTTTTCGAGGGCCTCTGCTTCGTCTTTCGTTATCCAGAGAACTTGCTCTCGGACGTTAACAACCGTTAGGAGATAGGGATTAATGGGGAGGGGGTGGGCCCATTTTTGGAAAGAACTCTCGTAGAGTTTTGGGCTTCCTCCGATGATGAGGAGTCGATCGGCTCCCCCTTGCTCCAGGCATCTCGCCATTCGGCTCAGGCCCTGAGAGGAGGTAAGATTTACCTCCGGATGGCAGAAGACCACCTGCGGTAGCCCCTGGACAAAGGAGGCAATCCTTTCTTGAAAAGAGGAGGGAAGCGATCCCCCAAGGGTGTCGATGAAGACTCCGATCCGAGCCATTTTAGCCCCTTCCTTTCAGATACTGGTGGACGACAGAGGCAGTTGACTTGGCGTGAAGGATCGAACGATCAATGTCCTTTGGGCCGCTGCATGCCCCGGCCACAAAGAGGCCCGTTTGAGGAGGGGGAGGAACGATGAAGCCATCTTCCGTCAAACTTACCCCCAAGACCTCTGCAAGATTTCTTGCCTCCTTGCTCAAGACCATCCCAACCGAGAGAACGATGAGATCGAATGGGGCTTCCACGACCTCTTCTCTTTCAGGATCGATGAATCTCACTCTCAGCATGTCGGAAGAAGGGGAGTGGTAGACCTTCGAAGGGAGGTTTCGGATAAAATGGATGCCTCGGTCTCGGCGACACGAATCAAGAAACTGTTGAAACGATGCTCCGGCTGGTTGAATATCCATGTATAGGAAGGTGGTTTCCACGTGGGGATACTGATGCCGGATGGCTTTGATCAGACGGAGGGCGTAGGCGCAGCAGACCTGGGAACAGTAAAGGTTTCCGATCGATTCATCCCGGCTCCCCACACATTGAAAGAAGGCAATATTCTTGGGAAGTTTTCCATCGGAGGGCCTGTAAGGTCTGCCCCGGAATCGCAGCATTTCGTCAAGGTCTTTGGCAGTGATAACATTTTTATACCGACCGTACCCATATTCCGCTTTTTGAGAAGCATCGAAGGGTTGGATTCCAGCCGCAATCACAATGGCAGAGGCATTTAGATCAAACTTTTCTCTCCCCTTTTTCAGGGAGACCTGATATCCCTTTCCATTTCTTCTCGCTCCGGAGAGTTCGGTTTGGGTTAAAATAGAGATCTCCGGGCGTTGATGGATCTCCGATATCCTCTTATCCGCCACACAGGCAAAACACTTATTGCAGGACTCGGAGGCCTTGCAACAAAGAGAGGCGGAAAGCCCCCCTAAAGACCGCTCCCTCTCGATAAGGGTGGAGTGAATTCCAAACTGGGCGAACTCCAAGGCAATGACAATTCCTGAAATGCCTCCCCCAATGATCAAGACGTCATCCCCTTGGGCCAAGATTTTGCTCCTTCATTCGTTATTTAGATATCGGGAATTTATGAGAAATTATTCACAATATCTTGTAAGTTATTTTCCTTCTTTTGTCAAGAACAATATGAGGTATTTCTGGGTCTAATGAGCGAGGGTCAATAGGCTGGTAATTTGCTGAAATTACAGTATATTTATTCTAATGATGAACGTAAAGTTCTCTGGCTAATCTCTTACCTGTCGCTGTCTGAAATACTTCGCTGATGACCTCATCCAGTTTCCCTGGTTTTTCATAAATACGATCTTCTTCAATATTGACCAGGCAATCCGCTTCATAGAGGATTTGAAAATTGAGCGTCTCTTTTGCCCGGGGATGATGGTGGTGCCCGATGATATCACAAATTTCATTCACGATTCCCTTTTGCAGATTCAATTTCATTAAGATGTCTTCCGCGATCAATTTCCCTTCTTTTTCTTGATGCTCTGCGGAGGCATTTCCGTATTTCCTTTCAGCCTCCTTAATCCCAATATCGTGAAGATACGCAGCACCAAGAACCACAAGGGGATGTCCACCCTCTATCTTCAGGAGCTCTTCCGCGTATTGGGCCACCTTGAGGGCGTGATTCACACGCTTTGTGTCATGGCCAAAATAT
Organism: uncultured Syntrophaceae bacterium; assembly: GCA_964393245.1. Lineage (GTDB taxonomy): Bacteria > Desulfobacterota > BSN033 > BSN033 > UBA1163 > CAYMJV01. The sequence goes on along the minus strand of CAYMTD010000114.1, from coordinate 4,892 downwards.
TTTTTCATCTCATAAGCAATCCTCTCCCTTAACCGTTGATTCTTTTCTTCTCTGGTCTTGGACTTCATCTCCTCTGGTAATCCCTCGATGCAATTGTCTCCATAAGGACACCACTCGGCGCAGCCGAAGTCGATCTTTGGATTGACGATTTCATGACCGCACCGACACCTTCTCTTGACGTCAAACTTGAAAAATTCGACCCCATAGCCACATTTTGGGCATGAAATTTCAAAAACATCATCCGGTTTCCAGAACATAGGATCTTGTCCAGGACACTTCATCCGCTTGTTCCTCCTTTCATTCCTTTCATTCCTTTAATTTAATATTAAACCTTCGTTTAAGAATTTGCCTTGACTTAAGTCAAAGTTAATCCTGGGGCATGGCGAAGGGAAGGAAGAACGGATGGAGGGCAGGTTCCCTCAAGAGTTGAATAGAGCGTGAGGCCGTGTTATCCTCAGAATGATTTGAAATAAGAGCGAGGGTTTATGGACAAATATAAGGTTACGTTTTTACCCGAGGATAAGGAAATAGAGGTGAACGAAGGTACGCTTCTCATCGAAGCTGCAGAAAAGGCAGGGGTCTACCTCAATAGTCTTTGCGGGGGAGAAGGGGTTTGCGGAAAATGCCGCGTTCAAATCGTTAAGGGAAGCGTAAGAGTAGACGGAAATTTCGTCGCCTTTTTTACGAAAGAGGAGATAGAAAAAGGTTACACCCTTGCCTGTCAGACACGGGTGAGAGAGAATCTTGAAGTTCTCATTCCTCCGGAATCTCGCATCGAGGAGGAACAGATCTTAAGTGAGTCACTTGAGCATAAACGGAAAACCTGGAGGGAAATTCCTCCTCTTCATTATAGTGAACCGGATTGGGTTGCCCTTCACAAAAGACCGAGCGATCCGGCATCCCTTTTTGAACCTCTGACACACAAGATTTACATCGAACTTCCAAAACCGACCATCGACGATAATATTCCTGATACGGGCCGAATTGTGAGGGAACTTCGGAAGAGACTGAAGTACCTTTCCTATGAAATCCCCTTAACCTGTCTACAAGATCTTTTTTTAAAGATCCGTCGTTCTGATTGGAAGATTACCGTTACGCTCTTCGGACGAAATGGGATAGGCCAAATCTTACAGGTCGAAGAGGGAAATACGGTGGATCGAAATTATGGGGTAGCCCTCGATGTGGGAACCACGACTGTGGTCGCCCAGTTGGTTGACCTCAAAACCGGGAAAGTGATCGGCATCGAGGGGAATCATAACCTCCAGGCCCGCTATGGAGAAGATGTGTTGTCGCGAATTGCCTATGTCTGCGGCAAGGGCTCGCTGGATCTTCTTCAAAAGGCCGTAGTCGAAAACACGAACATCCTTATTGAGACCATGGCCAGAAAGAAGGGGATCCAGATCGAAGATATCACGTCTATGGTTGCCGCCGGAAATACCACGATGAGCCATATCCTCTTAGGATTGATGCCCTGCTCCATCAGGGATGATCCTTACGTTCCGACGGTTGATCTCTATCCTCCGATTCGAGCAAAAGAGATAGGGGTTCACATCAACCCTCAAGGGATTCTACAGGTTCTCCCAAGCATCGCAAGCTATATCGGAGGCGATACCGTAGCTGGGGTTCTGGCTTGCAATATAGCGGACAGACCGGAGACGACCTGTCTGATCGATATCGGCACCAACGGAGAGATCGTCATCGGAAACAATGAGTGGTTGCTTTCCTGTTCCGCTTCTGCGGGTCCTGCCTTTGAGGGAGGGGATGTGAAATGGGGCATGCGGGCGACGAGAGGGGCGATCGAGAAGGTCGAGATCGATGATGGCCGGGTCCTTTATGAAACGATCGGGAAGGTCAAACCGAGAGGGATCTGTGGTTCTGGATTGATCGACCTCATTTACGGGTTAGCCAAAAACAAGATCTTGGACATCGATGCTAAACTCTCTCATTCCCTCAAGGAGAAACGAATCGTGGAGGGGGAGAATGGATTGGAATATATTGTTGCCTTTCCTGAGGAGACAGAGACGGGTGAGGCGTTGACCCTTGCTCAAACCGATATCGACAATCTGATGCGGTCTAAGGCAGCCATCTTTGCTGCCATCAAGTCACTCATCGATTATGCAGGGCTGAGCTTTGACCAGCTTGAAAAGATCTATGTTGCTGGAGGTTTTGGAAACTATCTCAATATCGAGAAGGCGGTTGGCATCGGGTTGCTTCCGGATATACCGAGGGAGAGGATAGAGTTTGTGGGGAATAGTTCCCTGATGGGAGCCCGGATGGCCCTTCTCTCTAATCATGTCTATGAGAAAGCGATTGCCATTTCCCAATCGATTACCAATATCGAACTTTCTAAATTTGCCCTCTTCGCCGATGAGTATATGGCATCGCTCTACTTGCCCCATATCGATCGGGAACGTCTTTTCCCTTCGGTAAAGTTTTAGGTAGGGGACGCCTATAGGCCTTCCCTGTAAAAAGGATAAAGATTAGATATGGCCACACCAAAAGTTGAACTGTTGTCGATCACTTCCCATGCAGAGAAACTGATTGAAGCAGCCGGACGGACCTCCTACTTGTCATTCGATAAGCAGGGTGAGGATACGGAGAAGCGTTTTATACGGATGCTCATCAAAAGCGGGCACCTCTCGGTCCTCGAACATGCCTATGCAACGTTCAGGATTTCAGGCGCGTCCAGATCCTTTACCCATCAGTTGGTGAGGCATCGCTTATGCTCCTTCATCCAACAATCGCAGAGATATGTGGATGAAAGAAATTTTTATTATATTGAGCCTGATTCCATCAGGGAGAACGCCGAGGCCCATTCCGTTTTTGTTGATTTCATGGATAAAGCCAAGGAGGCCTACCGAGAGTTAAATCGGTTAAAAATTAAGAGGGAAGATGCAAGGTATGTTTTGCCCAATGCCGTCGAGAGTCAGATTGTGGTGAGCGCCAATTTTCGGGAGTGGCGACATATCATCGATCTCAGGGGGAAAGCCCAGTCTCAATGGGAGTTCAGGAGGGTAGCCATCGAAATTCTGAAGATCTTAAAAGATCATGCGCCCACAGTATTTGGAGACTTTGAGATTGATGAAGAAAAAGAGATTGTAAGAGAAGTTTGAGATATGGTTAAAGTTGTTACAAAGTGGGCCTTTTACTAACCAGTCCATAATTGTATGGACACTGTAGACTAAATCCCTCCTTCCCTCCCTTTGCAAAAGGGAGGAATTCCCCCTCTTTGGTAAAGAGGGGTTAGGGGAGATTCTCAGAAGAATATGTCTTCTCAATTATGGACTTCTTAGTATATGTTCTGTATCTGGTTGATATCATGAAAACCGCTTTCGAGGGCTGAAAATTGTTCTTTTCACAAACCATCCAGTGGACTTTTAATTTCAGAAGGTTTCTTTCTTATCACATGGGTATAAATCATAGTCGTATTCACATGCTTGTGCCCTAAAAGCTCCTGAATCGTCCTGATGTTGTGTCCTTGTTCAAGGAGATGGGTTGCAAAGCTGTGACGCAACGTGTGGCAGCTTGCCTTTTTCGGTAAACTCGCCTTCATCACCGCTTCTTTTACAGCGCGCTGAATGGCAGCGGGGTGAATGTGCCACCGCATCACTTTCCCGGTTCGTGGGTCAACAGACAATTTCTCTGCAGGAAACACCCACTGCCAGCCCCATTCTTTTGGAGCACTGGGGTATTTCTTTTCCAAAGCATCTGGAAGAGAGACCTCACCATACCCTATCTTCACATCCTGATCATGGATCTCTTTAACAGAGGCCACATGCTTGGCAAGCTCTTCTCTTATCTTTCCTGGCATCATCAGCGCCCTGTCTTTTTCGCCTTTCCCTGAACGGATCATGAGGAGATCGTTTTCGAAATCGACATCCTTTATCCTCAGGCGGAGACACTCCATCAGTCGAAGCCCACACCCGTACATGAGCTGCCCCATTAGGAGATAGGGTCCATCAAGAAAAGACAGGAGCCTCTTTACTTCGTCTCTACTCAGAACAGTGGGTAGGTTCATCTTCCGTTTTGCCCTCGCCACAGACGTCAGATCATCCACCTCCATGTGTAAAATATGACGGTACAGGAACAAGAGGGCATTGAATGCCTGATTCTGTGTCGAAGCGGAAACACGGCCATGAAGAGCAAGGTGAGTAAGGTACTTTTTCATATCGTTGGCTTCAAGAAGGTGTGGATCATGGTCCTGCATAAATGTTTTAAAACGTGCTATCCATCCGAGATAGGTCTTTTCTGTGCTCAGAGAGTAGTGCCGGAGGCGGATAACATTTTTCGCCTCCTCCAGTGTTTGTTCCCATTGAAGAGGCCCCTTTTGATCAATGGATGTCGACTTGGAATCCTTTGCCAGGGAGGTGATCTGTTTTAACGGCCTCTTGAGGTATTGTTCAACGTAGAGAATGACCGCATCGGCAGCCTGCTTCACCTGCCAGTCAGCAACTTTTTCATCAGCATCCAGTGAATCCAGATATTGGGACACGCGGTCAGCGTTAATATTCTCGAGTTGGAAATTGCAGGACTTTAAAAACCTTTGCACCCAGTGAACGTAGAACTTGGTTTTGTCTTCGGGAATGGTTCCCAATTGGGAAAGGAATGCCTGGAAATCCGTCCGAGCACCTGATTTTCTGTCCATCACTGTCCCTCAATAATGATTTTGGTGAATTAATTATATGCAATATAATATTCATTTTGCAATAAGTTATTCAATTCCTAAGGAATGTCTATACCAATATTAAGATCATAACTACCCGAAAATAAAAATAGATTTAATTTGTGAATTATTGACAATTATTAAGGATAAGGTAAATTTTAATTGACAAAATATTTTGACAAGCATAAAATTTTGTTAAAATATAACTTGTAGTTCAATAATTGTTAGG
>CAYMTD010000113.1:0-6966 GCA_964393245.1 uncultured Syntrophaceae bacterium | reverse complement strand
TCGGGGCACTTTCCAACCAAGCTGCTCTGCAATTTCAAATCCGAAGGTCTTGGACCCCTCTGCATAGAAAGGCCGGAGGTTAATATTGACAAAAGCCCATCCGTAATTTTCGGCGATCTCACTACAGAGCCGGTTCACATCGTCATAACTTCCTTTGACCCCAATCAAATTCGTTCCATAAACCAGGGTCCCAAGAATCTTCCCCTGTTCCAAATCATAGGGGACGAAAATGTAACTCTCAAGCCCTCCTGAAGCTGCCAAAGCAGCCACTGAATTGGCAAGGTTTCCTGTGGACGCGCACGCCACGATCCGAAACCCAAATTCCTTCGCCTTGGAAAGAGCCACGGAAACGACCCGATCCTTGAAAGAGAGTGTGGGATAGTTGACGGCATCGTTCTTCAGGTAGAGCTCTTTGACCCCCAAAGCCTTTGCTAAGGCGTCTGCTCTGATGAGAGGGGTAAAGCCGACGTTGACACCAATTGTCGGTCCATTCTCAACGGGGAGAAGTTCCCGGTATCGCCACATCGACTTTGGCCTTCCCTCTATCTTCTGACGGCTCAGATCCTTGGTAATTTTTTCATACTGATAGACAACCTCCAAGGGACCGAAACAGAATTCACAGATGTGAATGGGGCTAACCGAATATTCTCTGCTGCATTCTCTGCATTTAAGACCAAGTATATGGCTCATATTTTTACCTCAATTATGCATAAATTTTTTTGAGATTGTTTATTATTTTAGTCAGCAAATTCGAGACACAAAAAGGGGAACTGCGTAATTCCCCCAATCAACCATCACATTATCATACGGTTTGCTCTGCCGTCAACCCTTGATGAATGAATTATCGACCCTGGTTTCATCATATCGGACCCATCTGACTTAGCGATAGCTACCAAATTTACAAAAAAGTTAAATGTAGTACATAAATCTTTGATCCAATTCTTTCTTCAGTCCCATTTTCTGCGCCATTTGACAAAGGTCTTTGATCGTTACCGAATCAAGATACTCCTTCAGTCGGTTCCCGGCCTCATTCCAGATTAGCCTTGTTACGCATTCTCCGATTTTGTCACAAGGCTGCGATGAATCCTGAGGATCTGTGCAACTGACCGGATCAATACAACCTTCGGTAATTCTAACGATCTCACCCACAGTGATCTCTTCGGCCCTTTTGTTAAGGTAATACCCCCCTGTTGGCCCTCTTTTGCTTCCAACAATACCTGCCCTTTTAAGCTTCTGAAAAATCTGTTCCAGGTAACGGGGTGATATCCCCTGCCTCCGCGAAATATCCTTTACCTGTACTTCCAACCCATTGGAATGATATGCAATATCAAAGATGGCCCTTACTCCGTAGCGACTATTGGTCGAAAGTTTCATTCTTACACCTTTTCTCGATAAATTAAAATTAGCATTCTTTATAACATTTGTCAAGAATAATTTTCAAAAATTTGGAGAAGCGGGGCAGAAAGATTTGCCGCCTCGATTCAGCCCAGCGCAGAGTTCATTCGAAGCCAGCTACGTCTAAGGTTGACCAGAAGACAGGAGGAAATTAATGATGGTGGCAATCTCTTGTTTTTTCCAATCTCTTGGTCCGACTGCTTTTCCGACAATCAATCCTTTCTTGTCGATTAGGATGGTGGTGGGAATCCTCCTAACCTGAAAAAGGTCGAGGGCTTCGGACTTGGAGTCTATCAGAACCGGGAAGGTATAGCGATGTTTTTCAATCAACTCTCTTGCTGGTTTTACGCCTGCATAATCCACAGAAATGGCAAGGAAAACAAAATCTTTATCCTTAAATTGTTTCCACAATTCCTCCATCGAAGGCATCTCTTCTTTGCATGGACCACACCAGGTTGCCCAGAAATTTAGGAAAACTACCTTTCCTCTGTAATGTCTCAACTCCGTTTTTTTCCCATTCAAATCTTCCAAAGAAAAATGAGGAGCTTTCGTCCCAGATTTAATGGCTTGAATTCCTGCTTTCGAAAAAAGGTCTTGCTTCTTGGTGTCTGCAGAGATAGAAACAGGATAAAGAATAAGGATCGAGACAAAAAAAAGGAAGGTCCTTCCGGTACTCATAGCCCCCAAGAATTACCCGTTTTATAACATCTTCACATGAGGATTTCCAATTTTTTTCATCGGATTTGCCTGCATCAGATCGCAAGAAGATTTACATTGATCCTTTTCATAATTTTCATTATAATTATTTTGTGCGAAAATCCAATTATGAGCAATTTGAAGCAACTTCACTCTACTGTCCGAGATGCCAAACGGCTGTCCCGGTTAGGAAGAGATTGCTATTAGTCCTGCCCGAAGGGGAAGAATATGAATACCTCTGTGCCCGGTGCTCATCTTCAGTTGGGATGAAGATTGATAAGGGCACCCCTCCTGTCGAATTTATCATTAAACCGTAAATTCCGGCAACAAAGATTCTTTACTAGAAATATACCTCAAAAGTTATAGAACGGACGAAAATTTCTATTGACAAATCCCTTTCAAAAGATATTTAATACGGATAATCTGTAAGGCTTGAACTCCCTTCCTTTAATAATTCAAGAAAAGACAACTATATAAAAAGAGAATTTAATTCTTTTTGACTTAGCAGCTTGGTGAGAATTCCTTTTATCAGAAGGAGGTGATGCCGTGTTGCGCTATTAAAGAATTATTTTTAATTTAATGAATTATGAGGTCCTGAGAAAGACAAGAACTATCCAAAGAATTTCATTTTTTTGTACGAAGGAGGGATAATTATGCCACAGAAAAAGGGCTTCCCAATGCCGTTGGAGGTAGAATATCCCAAAGAATTGGAAGGCTGGGAGGAGATGTATCCACCCATGTATATGTTTAGCAAAGAGAGAAAAGACTGGGAAGAAAAGCACTTCTGGTTTCATGACAAAATCCATGCCCCAGAGGTTATGTATCCACTCGATCTTATCTTTCATGAGGCCTGGCAAATCTCCCTTTCTCAGTATACCACCCGGGTGTTTTGCATACCGCCAGCCCAAGGAATTGCCCAGAGAATGGTGGGTTGCTATATGTATATTACCCCCATTTCGCCGCCTCCTCAAGAAATCATCGGGGAGAAAGCCGCACTCTTTCAGAAACGAGTGTTCTATGTCTTTGACCATTATGATGAACTCTGGGGGACATGGCTGAAGAAGTTCAAAGCCCTGGGTGAGGAAATGAATAGGATTAAGGTCCCGGAGGATTTGCCGAAGTTTGAGTCGGATGATACCGTCTTGCCAGAGCCAAAAGGCTATTACACCTCGTATGAGATCATCGATGCCTGGGATAGACTGGTCAATTCAATGATTAAAGGATGGCAGTATCATTTCCAATATCTCAATCTGGCCTACCTCGCCTATCTGATGTTTGCAGATACTTGCCGTAAGCTCTTCCCGGGTATCAGTGAGAGCACCATCGGCAAACTCGTGGCCGGTGCCTATGTCCAGATGTTCAAACCAGAGGAGGAACTTTGCAGATTGGCTCGCCTTGCAGCCCCGATCAAAGAAGTTTCAAAGATATTGAAGAGCGATCTGCCCGCCGACAAAAAAATAGAGGCATTGAGAAAGACTGCTGAGGGAAATGACTGGCTGGTGGAATATGAAAAATCAAAGGACCCGTGGTTCTACGTCTCCTGCGGGAGCGGATGGTTCCATTACGAAGGCAGTTGGACGACGAAGCCGGAGATTCCATTCGGATACTTGAAGGCAAACATTGAAAGAATTGAAAGAGGAGAGAAGATCGAAAGAGATGTCCCAAGCATCGACAAGGCAAGGGCAGAACTGGCTGAGGAGTATCAAAAACTGATCAAGAGCGATGAGGACAGGAAATCTTTCAATGATACCTATAAAGCCGTGCGGACAATTTATAAGTATGCCGAGGATCATCTCTTCTGGGTAGAACACTGGTTCCATACCATATGGTTTGACAAAGTCAGAGAATTCGGCCGCCTCTTGGTGAAGAAAGGATTGCTGAAGGCAACAGATGACATCTTCCTTTTCAATCGATTTGAGGTCCCTCTTCTCCTGGAAGACCTGTCGACGACCTGGGCGTTGGGTGAAGGTGTCCCCGGAAGGTTTCAATACTGGCAGACCAAAGCAGAAAAGAGAAAGAAGATCATAGAGGCTGCCAGAAAGTGGAATCCTATCCCTGCCTTAGGAACCCCACCCGAAGAGGTGGCAGAACCCTTTACCGTTATGCTCTGGGGAATTACAACCGAGAAAGTTCAGGAATGGCTGAAAGGGATGGCTGTTGTTCCAGCCCAGGTGACCGAACTGAAAGGTTTTGCCTCTTCAGCAGGCGTTGTTGAAGGCCAGGTAAGGGTTGTTAAACTTCTTGAGGAAATTACCAAGATCCAACAAGGTGAAATTCTTGTATGCCCAACCACCAACCCTGCCTGGGCTCCGGTCTTTACCAAAATCAAAGCATCGATCACGGATATTGGGGGTTTGACCAGCCACGCTGCGATTGTTTGCAGGGAGTACGGAGTCCCATCGGTGACGGGCACAGGAATCGCAACGAACGTCCTCAAAACAGGGGATACCGTTCGGGTAGACGGGAATACTGGGATCGTCAAGATATTGAAACGAGCATGAATCCTTATCCGGAATGCGGATTGCGGAACTGAGCCCGAAGGGCTGAGTTACCTGCCTACCGCAGGCAGGCGTAACTCAGGGCTTTAGCCCTGATAATTCCGCATTCCGCACTCCGCAATCTAATTTGGGGGATGGTGAATGCCTTATACATTGTGGTTTGAAAAAGCTGGGAAGGAAGCTCTCAACCTCATAGGAGGTAAGAATGCTAGCCTTGGTGAGCTGATTAGAGCGGATATCCCCGTCCCTCCAGGTTTTTCTGTTACGACTGAGGCTTATCAGGACTTCTTGATCGAGGGCGGCATTAAAGAGAAAATCGAAAAAATCCTTTCACCCATCCAGCTCGATGATGTGGCTCTTTCGGAAGAGGCGAGCAAGACCATTCGCGAGTTGATTAAGACGACATCCTTTCCAAAAGAGGTGGAGGAGGTCATCCGTTCTAACTATCAAGCCCTCTGTCAAGTTTGCGACGTGCCGGATATTCCGGTGGCAGTAAGATCAAGCGCAACTGCCGAAGATCTGCCTGGGGCAAGCTTTGCCGGACAGCAGGACACTTTCCTCTGGGTGAGAGGCGACGAGGAGGTTTTGGACATGATTAAGGCATGTATGTCGAGCCTTTTCACGGCTCGTGCCATCTCCTACCGGATCAAAATGGGATTTCCTCATGAGAAGGTATTGATCAGCGTTGGGGTGCAAAAGATCGTCGATGCGAGAACAGCCGGGGTCATGTTTACCCTCAACCCACTCAACGGGGATCCATCGAAGGTGGTTATTGAAGGAAATTGGGGGTTAGGAGAAACCGTCGTCTCCGGGCAGGTGAATCCAGACAAATTTGTCGTGGACAAGGTCACGAAAGAGATCCAAAGGACGATCTCTCAAAAATGGACGCAATGTATTTTCGATCCTGAGAAGGGCATGGTCTGCCATATTGACATCCCACTTGAAAGGCAGGAGATACAATGCATCGAGGATGATGAAATCCTCGAACTGGCAAGATATGCGAAAAAGATTGAGGAATACTACAGATGTCCTCAAGATATTGAATGGGCCATAGACAAAGATAAACCTTTTCCTCTGAATATTTTCTTACTGCAGAGCCGGCCCGAGACGGTCTGGAGCCAGAAGAAGGAAGAACCCATTCTCGGGAAAAAGAGCGCTTACGAGTTACTGATGGAGAAAGCCTTGCAACGTATAAGAATTGATTCCTGAGCCACGGCGCCGGGAAAGACGAGCCGTTTCAAAGTTTAGTCACAAGTTGTGGAAAATCAATCAAACCTTGAAGGGAGGGAGAACTTCTAACCTTTCAGCGACGGGAAGATTAAGTCTTCTCGTTAACAGAGCGAGGTGATTATTATGTTTTCTGGAAGGGAAGTTTAGGCCTGGGGGTCTCAGCCCCACTTTCTCGTTTGCTGCTGTCGGCTCTTCCCTCATCTTCTGGCCTCTGGTTCACTCATGGCATCTCCAGTTCTGGGGGGTCACGAAATATATCCACTTCAAAAGAGCGCTTGCAGCGTTCATCCTCCAGGTGATCATTATTGTCATATGGATCGTCATCTTGACGCTGATTCTTGGCCCTAAAGCCAGCGCGATTGCTGCTGAGAAACTTCCTGCTGACATCAATATCCTCATCATTTATCTCAACCTCTGTATTGTCGCACCGGCTTTGATTGCCCACAATGCCTTCTGGCTCAGATGGCCTCTGACACTCCCCAATCCACCTGGAACGCCACCGCCCGATCAGGCCGCATCGAATGGCGAAGCCCTGGGAGGCTTCTCCCGGGGCTTTTTCATTCTCCCCTCGACATCACCCGATTCCCTTCCTCCTCAGGTTAAATCAGAGCTTGCACGGCTCGCTGAAATCTGTTTTAATTCCACTCCGGAGATAAGACCTTGGAACGGATCATCAAAACCCTCAAATCTGGAAAGTTGGAGATGGGTTTCCTGAAAAGGCTGCTGGAAGAATACAGCCTTCTTGATCCTCAAGTGGTCATTGGTCCAAAGATCGGCGAAGATGCAGCGGTCATCGATCCGGGTGAAGGATCGGATCATTACTGGGTGGTCACTTCGGATCCCATTACCTTTACCACAGAAGAGATCGGATACTATGGTGTGGTAGTGAACGTGAATGACATTGCCACCCGCGGAGCGATCCCGAAATGGTTTTTGGCGACGCTCCTCTTTCCTGAAGAGGAAACAGAGTTGGATCTCATCGAAAAGGTCTTCCGCCAGATTCACCAGGCTTGCCAACGATTCGGAGTCTCCTTTGTGGGTGGTCATACGGAGATTACGCCTGGGATCGGAAGGACGATCCTCTCTGGCCATATGATTGGAGAGGTGAAAAAAGACAGGTTGGTGACAACAGGAGGTGCTAAAGATG
>CAYMTD010000112.1:0-6975 GCA_964393245.1 uncultured Syntrophaceae bacterium | reverse complement strand
ATGATGACCGGCAGCTCATTATCCGGATCTTTCAATTCCTTTTCGAATTTGGTTAGGAGGTCATAATTTTTCAATTGATTAACGGAGAAAGACTGGACTTCGATTGGATATTCTTGTGAGAGAGGCTTGATGATCTCTTCTTCAACCTTCAATCCCCCTTTCTGCTCGGAATAGAAAAGGAAGATTCTCACAGGATCCTTTGAGAAGCTGATCAGGGGAATAAGGAGTAAAACAACAACGATACCTAAAAACCAAAATTTTTTCATGATATTCACCAATGTTCTGAAGAATGATTGCGGAATAATTCCCCCTCGCCCCCCTTTAGAAAAGAGGGGATGGGGGGATTTGAAAGCTATTTCCTAAGTAGTATCTCCTCTAATCCCTTTTTGACCTGATAGGCCCATTCGGTCTTCACACTTTTTAAAGATTCAGAAAGATAATATTCTCCGTGGCCTTTGGCCTGGCTGGCCTTATCATCCCTTCCTAACTTCTGGTAGACGGTAACCAATTTCAGGTAATTGTCCGCTGACAGCAGATTGGGAAGAAAAATTACCACATGGTCACCATAGAGATTCAGGTAAGCCTCATCCTTTGAAAGATACCTCAATACCACACGAAAGAATCGATTTGATGTTTCGAAATGAGTAAGTGCCTCCTCCCATTTTCCTTGTTTGAGAAGCACTTCACCTTCGGCTTTCTGCTGTACTCCTCCCCGATAATAGTCATGGACAGTTGTGGCGTTCTCTTCCAAAACCTTCAGGCCCCGATTTTCATTGACCACTTTCTCAAGATTGATCTCCATAAGAGGATGAACGTAATCTTTAGGATAAGTCTTAATGGGACTCATCTCTCCATGGGCATGGAGTTCTTCTCTCGAGGCGGTACACCGAATCCCCCATAGACTAAAAATAAGGACAAAGAATAAACATAAGATCTTTCTTACCCCCCTTACCCTGTCCCTCTCCCCCAGAGGGAGACGGGAGATCTGGAGATGTCCTCCATTCATTTCTTCACCTCCAACAGATGCTGGATGAGCCTCCTCACACTCCGGGATGTCCAATCCATCCCCTTGAGTGCTCTCCCTACGATTTTCCCCTCACGATTGATAAAAAAGGTCTGGGGATGGCTTTGAATACCGTAAGCATTGGCCACTTCCGCCTTTTCATCAAGAAGTATCGGCGAGGAGACTTTGAAATCCTCCTTATATTTCCTGAGATCTTCCTCCTTCTCTTTGATAGCCACCTTTAGCATGACCAGGTCCGCGCCTTTGAACTCTTCGTGAAGTTTCACAAAGGAAGGAGACTCCTTCCGGCAATCGGGTCAGTATGGTGCGAAGAAGTTTAGAAGGACGATCTTCCCTCTCAATTCTTTAAAAGAGATTTTTCCTCTCCCTAACTCTTTTAAGGTGAAGTCAGGTGCTTCTACCGCTATCCTGAATTTCTCCACCCCCGCTTCTGAAAACTGAGCTCTAACAACAGGAATTTTCCATAGAAGAAAAATGACCAAAAAGAGATTAATTATCACAAAGCGTCTCATCGGAATCCTCCGTTATTATGAAATTACTAAGGAGTCCATAATTGAGAAGGCATACTCTTCTGAAAATCTCCCCTCGCCCCTCTTTTCCAAAGAGGGGTAATTCCTCCCTTTGGCAAAGGGAGGAAGTGTCTTAATTCCCCCCTTGAAGGGAGGGGATAGGGGAGAGTAAAGAATCTCATTTGTGCCTCATAAAGGTATTGACATAATTGATCACATGCCATCTCTCTTCTGCGCTTAGCTCCTTTTCATAGGAGGGCATGGGGCCTCTTCCTGTTGTAATTTTCCAGAAGTGCTCTCCATCGGTCATCTTTTCCCCGTGAGATTCCATGAAATTCGTGGGTTTCGGATTAAGTCCTGCTCCGGCGGGGCCCTTCCCATCTCCCTTGGCCCCGTGACAGAGAGCGCACATCTTTTCGTAGATCTCCTTTCCTTTCTGGATCGACGTCTTCGTCGCCTTTACGGGGTTTTTCATCTTTTTTGCTTCCTCCGGAGCAATCCAACCCGTCTTCTCATGGGCAAAAACCAGAACAGTTACTGTTAAGAAAATTAATCCAAACAACAAATAAAAAATTGAATGTCTCATGAGCGCCTCCTTACAGTTGTAACTCAGGGCTTTAGCCCTGATTGAGACAAGCCTTAAAATGTCAGCCCTAAAGGGCTGAGTTAGGGAGTTTTCACCCCCACCCCATCCCTCTTCCATCAAAGGGAGAGGGAGAATAACTGGCGATCCTCGTCAGGATCGATGTGATCGTCGTTAATACTACAACTCCGATGATGCTTATGTTAAATTGCGATGGGTTCACCAGTCCCCGCGAAAACAGGTAGGCAGCAATCAACATCCCCATTTCCCCCTGATGTAAAGCTCCAAACATGATCAAGGCTCGTTCACGTGATGACTCAAACCCTTTACGTGTCGCCATCCATCCTCCCATCAACTTCGTACCAACAATGCATGCCAACACGACGGCCAAAAAAATGAAATGGCCTTCTATACTCCTGGTATTCACTTCCATACCGAGCGCCACAAACAAAACTCCTACAGGAAGTGAAGTCAGAGAAGATCCAAATCCACTTGAAATCTTTTCTTTCAATCCAAGGTCTGACATCCCAAGCAAGCCACCCGCCAGAGAAGCAACACCCACGGCTGCAAAACTTCCGAAATGTATCGCACCCCAGGCATAGAGGGCAGCCACAAGGAGTAAATACCCGATGAAGGCCTGTAGGGGCCTCTTTTGGGAACCGGTCCTGGTAATAAGTCTTAGGAATCGAGAAGCCAGAAAATAAGCGATTGCGAAAAACATGATCAGCTTCGCCACGAACCAAGAAACCGCTATCGTCATCTTAAAGACTCCATAGTTTGATGCGTAATTCATGGCTTGAGCGGCAATCATAAGCAGGATTGCAAGTAAGCCCGTTAAGATGGCAGATCCGAGAACCATATTGGCAGTCCGGGACTTGAGAAGCCCCGTTTCATTGAAGTGATAGACAGAAATCCCAAGGCTGCCTGTGGCCATGATGGCAGCTATAGCCAGGGCTTCTGTCCAGCGCTCCACAAACCCCTGAACCACAATCCCCACAACCATTGCGGTCAAGATAAAAACCCACAGGCTCAGAGAAAAGATTGGTTTGAGATCCGCCTTTAACGCATGCCAATCGATCCGAAGACCAGCTAGAAACATGAGCTGGATCAACCCAACCTCGGCAAGAATTTTCAAAACGCTATGGAGGAGACTCGGGGAGATGTTTCCCCAGGTGCCTATAACAACGGGGACTTCCAAGAGATTGAGTAATGAGGGGCCAATAAGGATTCCGGCCAACAACTGGAACGAAATGGAAGGGAGGCCAAATCGATTGCTTAGGAGAGCGGCAAGTCTTGCCAGCAGAATGATCATTATTATGAAAATGGTCAGATAGGTAAATGTTTGCATGTCCGGTATTAATCAAGACTAAAGCCTTGAGTTACAGATTTCTCCCCCTCACCCCTACCCTCTCCCCTGCCTACCGGCAGGCAGGCGCAAGGGGAGAGGGAGTATAACTTTGTAGGGGAGCCCCACAGTGGGCTCCCTGGTAGGGCGGCCGCAGTGGGCCGCCCCTGCAGGCCGTCATAATGTATTCTCTATTTAACGCTGACACCCATCTGCTTCTTCAGGCCGAAGTTCCATTTCCATATGGCATAGATGGCAGGATAGACCCCCAATTCCATAATGAACGATGTGAAGATGCCCCCGATCATCGGAGCAGCAATGCGTTTCATCACATCAGCGCCAGAGCCTGTTGACCACATGATCGGAACCAGGCCCATAAACATCACACCTACTGTCATCACTTTGGGTCGAAGCCGCTTCACCGCTCCTTCTACGATGGCTTCTCGCAGGTCATCCCAGTTTCTCATCCTACCTTTTGCCTCGGCGTCCTTGTAAGCCAAATCGAGATAGAGGAGCATGAACATGCCGGTCTCAGCGTCGACGCCCATCAGAGCAATCAAGCCCACCCAGACGGCGATGCTCATATTGTATCCAAGGAAATAAAGAAACCAAATTGCACCTACGGCCGAGAACGGGACGGCAAGAAAGATGATCATGGTTTTCGTAATCGATAATGTGTTGAAATAAAGAAGCAGGAAAACAAGGAAGATAGTGATCGGCACGACCACAATGAGGCGTTCCTTAACTCGCTCCATATATTCAAATTGACCACTCCAGATCAGCATATAACCTGGCGGGAGTTTCACGTTCGCCTGAACGGCTTTTTTGGCATCTGCCACGTAGCTGCCGACGTCACGTTTTGAGGTATCGAAATCAACATAAACATAGCCGGAGAGTCTTCCGTTCTCATCACGGATCATGGATGGACCCGTTTTCAGAGAAATCTCCGCTAGCTGCTCAAGGGGAATATGAGCCATCCTTGATCCAACAGCTCCAGGCGATCCGCTCGAACCTCCCATTCCACCCATTCCGCCCGTTGTACCTCCGCCTTGATTGACAGGGACAAAAACCCTCTTGAGCTTTCCTATATCGTCGCGGAGTTCTCTCAGATAGCGGACATTAACCGGATATCGCTCCCGTCCCTCGATCGTTGTTGTGACATTTTCCCCACCAATCGCCGACATCACGATGTCGTTGGCTTGGTCGATTGTTAATCCATAGCGAGCCAGCTCCTCTCTCTTGAGAGTAAAGTCGAGAAAATAACCGCCGGCGGTACGTTCAGCAAAAACGCTCTTTGTCCCCGGTACGTCTTTCAACACCATTTCGATGTGTTCACCGAGTTCCTGAACTTTCTGCAAATCCGCTCCCATAATCTTAATCCCGATGGGTGTCCTCACGCCAGTCGAAAGCATGTCCACACGGGCTTTAATCGGCATGGTCCAGGCATTGGTGACACCCGGAAAATTCATGGCTTCATTCAATCCTCCCGGACCGTAAATCAAATCTTCCACTCTCTTGTGATCGGGCCAGAACCTGCGCAGGATTCTCTGCAGCCATTCGGGTGCCCACGAAGAGTACCATCGAGGTACCTTAGGCCATTCCGATTCAGGCTTGAGAAGGACAACCGTTTCCATCATGGAGAATGGAGCTGGATCGGTTGCCGTCTCTGCACGGCCTGCCTTGCCGAAGACATGATGGACTTCAGGAAAAGTTCTTAACACCTTGTCCTGAACTTGAAGTAATTTCTGGGCCTCTGTAACGGAGATACCTGGAAGTGTTGTCGGCATATAAAGAAGGTCCCCTTCATAGAGGGGTGGCATGAATTCGGAACCGAGCTTCTTGAAGACCGGAACCGTCGCGAGTACGATAAGCATCGCTACAATTACGGTTGCCCACTTGTGTTTAAGCACGAACTCGCAAACCGGATGATAGACCTTCATCAACGGGCGGCTGATCGGGTGTTTTTCTTCGCTATGGATTTTACCCACCAGCAACACATTAACAATATGGCACAAGAACCTGGGTTTGAACTTATAGGGGTCCATGTGGGTGAAAAGCAATCGGATGGCCGGATCCAAAGTTATCGCGAGAACGGCTGCAATCGCCATGGAGAAGTTCTTAGTGAAAGCCAGCGGCTTGAAGAGACGACCCTCTATCCCTTCCAGGGTGAAGACGGGCATAAACGAGACGGCAATAACCAGAAGGGCAAAGAAGCTCGGGCCACCCACCTCCTTAACAGCGCTGATCACTACATCTTTATAACTGCCAGGCCTCCCAGCGGCATCCCAGCGTTCCAGCTTTTTGTGGGTCTGTTCGACGACGACAATGGCTGCATCCACCATGGCGCCAATGGCGATGGCAATACCACCGAGACTCATGATGTTTGCTGTCAATCCCATCAAATACATGGGGATAAAGGAAAGGATGATCGTAATTGGAATGGTAATAATGGGAACGAGGGCGGAAGGGATGTGCCATAGAAAGATCATGATCACAATGCTGACGATGATAAGTTCCTCAGCCAGCGTATCTTTGAGCGTCTCGATCGCACGCTCGATCAAACTGGCTCGATCATAGGTGGTAACAATCTCAACGCCCGGCGGAAGAGAAGGTTTCAACGCCTCCAGTTTTGCGCGGACGCGCTCGATCACCTTCAGGGCATTCTCTCCATATCGCATAATAACAATGCCGCCAACGACCTCTCCTTCGCCGTTGAGTTCGGCGATACCACGTCTGATGTCAGGACCTAATGTTACAACCCCAAGATCTTTGACCAGAATCGGAGTACCGCCACCCTTGCTCGTGCCCACCACAATGTTTTCGACATCGGAAACCTTTTTAATATAGCCTCGTCCACGAACCATGTATTCGAGTCCTGAAAACTCGACCAGCCTTCCACCCACATCATTATTACCTGCACGTACTGCCGCAATCACACGATCAATGGGAATGTTATAGGCCACCAGCTTATTCGGATCGACATTCACCTGATACTGACGGACAAACCCCCCGATCGGTGCAACCTCAGCCACTCCAGGTATCGCTTGCAAAGCATACCGGAGATACCAATCCTGGAAGGTTCTCAACTGAGCGAGATCGTTCTTCCCTGTTTTATCCACAAGGGCATACTGGAAAACCCACCCGATGGCCGTTTCATCACGCGCCAGCTCAACGTTGACTCCTTTCGGAAGTCGCGGCAGGATGTTGCTTAAGTATTCGAGTGTTCGTGACCGTGCCCAGTAGATGTCCGTTCCGTCCTCAAAGATGATATAGACATAGGAGAAACCAAAATCGGAGAAGCCCCGGATGTCTCTCACCTTCGGCACGCCCAGCAAGGCCGAGATGATCGGGTAAGTCACCTGATCTTCCATGATGTCAGGACTTCGGTCCCATCGCGAGAAAATAATCACCTGGGTATCCGAAAGATCGGGGATAGCATCAAGGGTAATGTTCTTGATGGAATATAACCCCCACAGCGTTGCCATTCCGATTAAAAGGAAAACCATAAATTTAT
>CAYMTD010000111.1:0-7103 GCA_964393245.1 uncultured Syntrophaceae bacterium | reverse complement strand
GCAACTGACTCTTAATCAGTAGGTTGCAGGTTCGATTCCTGCACGGCTCACCAATTTCCCCCCTCTGTTACCAATAGCAATCCCTGTCAATCGAATTTTGAAGATTGGATCCGAAGTCTCTCCAGAGCAGATATTCCGTCTCGTTTATTATCTTAAGAATCGCAAACATTGTTTGTATTCCTTTTGCATAATTCAATTAGAATAATTCATTAGAATCAAGGGGACGTCTACTTCGTCCTATGGAGGCGTGACTTTGGGAGTAGCTGCCGGAAGGGAGCCGTCCTGAAATCCACTCTGCAAATCGTCAGAGGCCAGAGCGATGGGGGCATGGTTCGTATTGGAACTGGGAGTTGGTACTCTTGGCGACCTGAGCTGACGGAGAGGATGTGACGGAGGTTCTGGAACGTATGAAAGTGTTTTGCAGAACTGCCCCTTCTTTCAAATGGATAACCGATGTCACGTTGTTTTAGAACCTACATAAATTAAGCTGTAAATAGGTGCGGGAAATCGATCCTCTGATTAGGGTCATCTACAATTCTTCAAAGGAGGGCCTCGAGGCCGCCAAGCGACGCTGCCCGCTGTGCATGCCACCCCAGTGAGGCGAATCCTGAAGAAACGAAGCCTCGGGGAAATTAATTATTCTCTTTCATCTGTCACCGGTGACCAGATCCTCCCGTTCCAAACGAAGTTTCCATTAAATTGACAAAACAGGCTACGTTGTGGTAAAAATCGATTAAGGGTTTGAAGGGTTCCAGAGTAACTAATTGAAATAAAAGGGGATCTTTTGGCTTTTTAAGAGAACCGGCTGCTGGTAAGAGTTCCAAAAGACTCTTTTTAGTGAATCAAGAAGCTGTGAAGCCGGCTGGAGACCGTCGCGACGAATAAGGAGCGACTAATGGCACGCCGGCGAGAAGGTGAGATGGCCGGGGTGGCGAAATTGGAATACGCGCGAGACTTAGGATCTCGTGGTCGCGAGACTGTGCGGGTTCGAGTCCCGCCCTCGGCACCAGAATAGAAAGCAGTAAAGCAATGATCTTGTGAATCGAGGGGATATGAAATGAGAGTCAATGTGGAGGAGATCAGCCCGATCAAAAAGAAGGTAAATATTGAACTCCCTGAGGACCGGGTAACCAAAGAAGTCGATTCCTTTTATAGAGAATTGAACCGAAAGGCTAAGGTCAAAGGTTTCCGGCCCGGGAAAATACCGCGAAATATCCTGGAGAGGCACTTCAAGGACTACGTTAAAACAGAAGTAATTCAGAAGCTGATTCAGGAATCGTACCCCGAAGCCCTCTCCGAAGCTAACCTCCATCCCGTATCGACCCCGCTCATCGATCCTGGAGAAATGGAGGGTGGGAAACCGTTCCAGTATGCTGCCACGATCGAAATCAAACCAGAGATAAAATTGGAAGGCTACATTGGATTGAAGATTGAAGGGAAAAAGGAAGAGGTGAAAGAGGAGGAGGCGGAGGAGCGACTGAAAAATCTTCAGAACCTCCATGCCCAGTTGAAGGCGATCCCGGATCCAAGGCCCGTTCGGTCTGGAGATTTTGTCATCCTCGATTATGAGGCGCGCATGGAGAGTAAGCCTGTGGACGAGGCCAAGGCCACGGACTTCACCGTTGAGGTGGGAACAGGGCGTTTCATTCCCCAGTTCGAAGAGAAATTGATTGGTCTCAAACCGGAAGAGGAGAGAGAGATCGAGATTTCCTTCCCTGAGGATTATGGATACAAGAAATGGACAGGGAAAACAGTATCCTTTCATGTTAAGATTAAGGAGATCAAGGAGAAGGTCCTTCCGATCCTAGACGATGAATTTGCAAAAGATTTGGGGGATTATTCTTCTCTTACAGATTTAAGACTTAAATTGAAAGAAGAGATTGAGAAAG
The DNA here is from genome assembly GCA_964393245.1 of uncultured Syntrophaceae bacterium. Classification (GTDB taxonomy): domain Bacteria; phylum Desulfobacterota; class BSN033; order BSN033; family UBA1163; genus CAYMJV01. The sequence goes on along the minus strand of CAYMTD010000111.1, from coordinate 5,214 downwards.
AGAAGAAGTTGAAGCTCGATCGGCAGTTGAAAGATCAGATCGTAGAACAATTGCTTCAGGCCAACCCTTTTGACGTGCCTGAAAGTTTGGTAGAGGGACAAGCTCAAACACTGGTCTCGGACACCAAATTGAGATTGGCGACTCAGGGAGTCGATTTCAAGAATTTGGGCATCCCGGAGGATAAACTCCAGGGAGAGTACCGGGAGACGGCCCAAAAACAGGTGCGGACTTTCCTGATCCTCGAAAAGATTGCGGATCAGGAAGGAATTACGGTGACCGAGGGAGAGGCAGAAGATCGCCTCCGGGAGATTTCAGAGAGGATTCATCAGAAATTCGATGTGGTAAAACGATATTATGAAAAAAACGGGTTGATCCCAGAGGTCAAGGCCGGGATCATGAGCGAGAAGGTTTTAAACTTCCTCGTCGAAAAGGCCAATATTCATTACGTCTAATTCCATCCCTGCCCACGGGCAGGCAGAGGTGGAATCCTGTTTTGAAATCTGTGTAATCAATTTCAGAGCTCTTAGAGGGAAAAAAGAATGACACTCATACCGATTGTGATTGAAAGGGATGGAAGGGGAGAGCGGGCGTATGATATCTATTCCCGTCTTTTAAAAGAGCGGATTGTCTTCGTTGGGACAGCGATCGATGATGATGTGGCCAACCTGGTCATTGCTCAGATGCTCTTCTTAGAATCGGAGGACCCGGACAAGGACATTCACCTATATATCAATTCTCCCGGAGGAATTGTCACCTCTGGACTTGCGATCTACGATACGATGCAGTATATTCGGCCCAAGGTTTCCACCCTGTGCATGGGACAGGCTGCAAGCATCGCTGCGCTTCTCCTGGCGGCGGGAGAAAAAGGGAAGCGATTTGCTCTTCCCCATTCCAGAATCCTGATCCATCAGCCCATGGGAGGCTTTCAGGGGCAGGCTACTGATGTGGACATTCAGGCCAAAGAGATTCTTCGGCTGCGTGAAGAGCTGAATGCGATCATGGTCAGACATACTCACCAGCCCCTTGAGAAGATCGAGGCGGATACGGATCGAGATTTTTACATGACGGGCGAGCAGGCCAAGGAATATGGGATTATTGATGAAGTGGTTGTCAAACGCCCTGTTAAAACTTAACCACCTTTTTTGAAGGCGGGATTTCCAGAAAGGAGAAAAAGATGAAAGCGAACGGCGGTGGGGGTTATGGGACCGTACTGCGTTGCTCCTTTTGTGGGAAGAGTCAAGATGAGGTGAGGAAGCTCATTGCCGGTCCGACGGTCTATATCTGTGACGAGTGCATTGAACTCTGCAACGAAATCATTGCCGAGGAGACGGAGGAACGGTTCGTTCCGGGGAAATTGACCGTTCCCAAACCGATGGAGATCAAAGCCAAGTTAGACGAATATGTCATCGGACAGGAACATGCGAAGAAAATCCTGTCCGTCGCGGTTCACAATCACTATAAGCGGATTGACTCCCGGGTGTTGTCAGGTGATGTGGAACTTCAGAAATCGAATATTATTTTGATTGGGCCTACGGGTTCTGGAAAGACCCTGCTGGCCCAAACGCTTGCTCGCATTCTCGATGTTCCCTTTACGATCGCCGATGCAACTTGTCTGACGGAAGCAGGTTATGTGGGAGAGGATGTCGAGAATATTATCCTGAGTCTCCTTCAGGCCGCCGATTACGATATCGAGAGGTGTCAGAAGGGGATCGTCTATATTGATGAGATCGATAAGATCTCAAAAAAGTCAGATAGCCCGTCGATTACGCGTGATGTCTCAGGCGAAGGGGTCCAACAGGCACTGCTTAAGATCATCGAGGGGACGGTGGCAAGCGTTCCTCCCAAGGGTGGGCGAAAACATCCCCAGCAGGAATTCATTCAAATCGATACCACCAACATCCTCTTCCTCTGTGGAGGAGCCTTCGTCGGTTTGGAAAAGATCATTGAACAGCGGATCGGCGGAAAGACGATTGGATTTGGTGCAGACATCAAGACCAGAGAGGAACGGGATGTGGGAGAAATACTGCAAGAAGTTCAGCCGGAGGATTTGTTAAGGTTCGGATTGATTCCGGAATTCATAGGGAGACTCCCGGTGATTGCGACTTTGGGAGAGCTAAACATCGATGCTTTGGTCGATATTTTGAAAAAACCGAAGAACGCTTTGGTGAAACAATATCAGAAGCTTTTTGAGTTTGAGAATGTGAAGCTTCGGTTCACGGAAGGAGCGTTGGTGGCGATCGCCAAAGAAGCCATCAAGAGAAAATCGGGGGCCAGGGGGCTACGAGCCATCATGGAGAATACCATGCTCGATGTGATGTATGAGATCCCTTCTCAATCCAATATTCGCGAATGTATCATCAGTGAAGAAGTCGTCATTCATCATGAAAGCCCAATCCTCCTTTACGAGAAAGAAGCAGAGGTCGCTTGAAGATCTCTCTCCCCGGGAATGGCTTCAGTCTGGTTTGACAGAAGGCATACAAGTCCATAATATTGAATAGGATAATTCCCCCTCACTTCCCTTTGGAAAAGGGGGGAGGGGAATTTAAAAGTTATCCCCTATGCTGTCGTGAATTAAAGGGCGGGTAGCTCAGCGGGGAGAGCGCCGGCCTTACAAGCCGGAGGTCACAGGTTCAATCCCTGTTCCGCCTACCATACGCGTCGTTTAAGGCAACGCGAGCAATGAGTATTGAGTTCGGAGTCTTGAGTTCAATTAACAAAATTTTTTTAACTCGTAACTCATCACTCATAACTTTTAACTAAGAAATAGGGGGCGTAGTTCAATTGGTTAGAGCGCCGGCCTGTCACGCCGGAGGTTGCGGGTTCGAGCCCCGTCGCTCCCGCCAGAACCGAAGCCCCGTTCTCTGAACGGGGCTTTGTTTATCTATTTTTCTCCACATCATTTCCACTGCTTTTTCCACAACACTTGTTGTTTTGTCGTGTTAAACCGGATCAAATGTCAGTACGGATGGAGGACGTGATCTCGAAAATGTATTGTCGGGAAATATATCAGTTTCAAAGGGTTACGTATTCCATTCCACAGTCGATGTTGAATAATTGTGGAATTTAGCCTTTTCTCCCTATTCTAAAGCCCCTTCTATTGACTTGCCTAAGAAATAGGCAATTCTAAATCCACAAATGAATTAGGAATTTAAACGGAAGGACCGAATCAAGGGGAATAAAGCGAATGTGTTTTCCGGAATTAGATGCACTCCATCGAGTCCACTATCATTCAAACTATCCGCTTAATTCCTTTGCCTTATGGGTGCTGGGTTGATTTGGCATCGAAAATCATATAAATTGGGGTTAAATCTTAGTATTTCTTTAGAGGAGGAGGAAATGGAGAAGAAAGAGAAGCCTTTGGAAAAGATGACCGCAAAAGAATTGAGGGAGATGGCCATGGGATTGCCCGGAGTCCATGGTGTCCATGCGATGAAGAAAGAGGAATTGATCGCTGCCATCCGGGCGGCCAAAGGAATTACCGAGCCCACTCCCAAAAAGGAAAAGGTGATCGTTGGGAAAAAAGAGAAGGTTATCCTTACCATTGCGGAGTTGAAGCAGAGAGTTAAGGAGTTAAGAGCAAAAAGAGAGGAGCTCCTTCAACAAAGAAGCTGGAAGATGGCAGAAATTTTGAGGAAAAGAATCAGCCGTCTGAAAAAGAAGACCCGAAGAGCTGCCTAAAGATTTCGGAGTTCGGATTGTGGATTGCGGAATGAAAACCTGCTGCTGTGACGCGGAATTTTGAGAATCGGCATTCCGCATTCGCCATTCCGAAATAGAGAGATGCCCAAAGTCTCAGTCATCATCCCCACCTATAATCGTCTTCCTATGTTAAAAGAGGCGATCCATTCGGTTTTGAAACAGGATTTCGAAGATTTCGAACTGATCGTCGTCGATGACGGGTCCACCGATGGAACCCCAGAGGAGATAAAAAAATTCGGGGGCAGAGTTAAATTGCTTCACCATCCCGAGAATCGAGGGGTGAGTGCGGCGAGAAATAAGGGTGTCCTTCATGCCAGAGGTAAGTATATCGCCTTCCTTGACTCCGATGACCAGTGGGTGAAGGGGAAATTGAAAATCCAGGTAACCTTTCTGGATGAAAATCCTCATTACCCCCTCTGTTACACGGATGAAATTTGGATTCGAAGAGGGAAGAGGGTTAATCCGATGGCCAAACACGCCAAATATTCGGGCTGGATCTTTGAGAAGTGCCTCCCCCTCTGTATCATCAGTCCCTCTTCAGCAATGATGAGGAAGACCCTCTTTTCAAGGGTGGGTCTCTTCGATGAAGCCCTTCCGGTGTGCGAAGACTATGACTTCTGGCTCAGGGTCTCCGCGCGTTTTCCAATCTTTTTCATCAATAAGAAATTGATCATCAAAAGGGGCGGACATTCCGATCAGCTCTCAAACCGGTCGTGGGGGAATGACCGCTTCCGTGTGATTGCTTTGGAAAAACTACTTTCGGAACCTTACATCAACCAGGAAGAGAGGGAGATGATTCTCAGGGAGATGAAGAGGAAGTGCCAGATCCTTTACAAAGGTTTTTTGAAACGAGGGAAAGAGATCGAGGCCAAACATTACCGGGAAATCATGAAGCGCTATGGAATGGAGATATCAACTGTTGGAGGTTGAAGGTTAGAGGTTGGAGGTCAGAAAAATATTTTGCCTCAGTCCTCGTACCTTTTACCTCGAACGCTCGTCATAGGATGGCTGAAATGAAGACAATTCAAAAGATACCGATTTCACATATCGATCTTGGCGATGAGACTTTTTCTATAAATTTTATGCCTGACCTTCACCGGCTTCGATCTTCGATTGAAGAGATTGGATTGATTCAGCCGGTTCTTCTAAGAAGGAAGCGGGATGGATATCAGATCATCTGCGGGTTCAGAAGAATTTCCGTCCTGAAGGAGATGGGTGGCTCTGATATTCTGTCGATGGTTCTGGATGAGGAAGAAAAGGATGACCTTCGATTATTTTTTGTTTCCCTGCACGAAAACCACACCAGTCGTGGTTTCAATACCATAGAAAAGGCGATCGCTCTGGATAAATTGGTTCATCAGTTTCACGTAGAGCCTGTCACGGTCGTCAAGAAGTACCTTCCCCTGTTCGATTTGGACGCTGACGAGAAGATTCTAAACACCTACCTCTCTCTCATTCCGATGGAGGAAGAGATGAAACGATATGTCTTGAAAGAGAAGGTTTCTCGAGCCAATA
>CAYMTD010000110.1:0-7175 GCA_964393245.1 uncultured Syntrophaceae bacterium | reverse complement strand
CTCCGATCACAATCCCCGAAACATTAGCAAGTTGATCATTTCTGTAAAGTAGATAACCTGCAAGGTCAGACTCTGTATTGGCCTGCCAAGTCACTGTCACATCTGAGTCATTCGGTGGAGCATGACGTGTCGCCGAAAGCAACACAGGCTTCGCAGGCGGGATATTATCGATCGTGACGACGGTCTGGTGCGTACTGATATTCCCGGAGAGGTCTTGAGCCTCAAGCCTAATCGAATAGCTTCCTTCGAGACCGATGGTATCCCACTGGGTCAGTGTGCCGTACGAGACGGGCACAGGCGACGTCCTGATCAAACTCCATGCCGATGGACTGGGCGCCTCTCCGACCGAAACCCTGTATTCTTTAAAGTCTTCAGAGCTGTAGGCTGTACCTTTGATATTGACGAGACCGCATACCTTTGAACCATCCTGAGGTGACCGAATTCTTGCATCAGGCGGCGTGAAGTCCACCTTGACCCTTTCTTCATTCGAAGGCTTGCTCTCATTTCCAGCGAAGTCAAGGGCCTTTACTAAGTATCTGTAAATCCCTTCTCTCAGATTTTGATCAAGATAACTGGTCGAAGTGATCAGTTCGGTATTGATCTTCTGGTTTTCTCGATAAAGGTTATAGCCTGCGAGATCAGGCTCCCTATTCGGCGTCCAGTTGAGCCTGGCCTCTGTCTTATTGTCGATCTTTCCGGACAGCACAGGAGCTGCAGGTGGGTGCGTGTCCACCTTGACCTGAACTTTTGCCTCTCCCTTATTTCCAATCTTATCAACCGCAGTTAATCGGAGGCAGTAATCTCCATCTGGAGGAAGGGCTTGCCATATGGCAAGCAGACCATCATTGACGGAAGTGGTCGAAGTTTTAAGGAGAGCCCATTTGAAGGCGCTGCTGCATTGTCCCTCAGAGATTTCAAGGGCATACTTTTCGAGGTTTGGATCAGATGCGGTCCCACGGATCTCTGCCGCCGCCTTGATATACTGACCCTCCTTCAGTGAACTAATGGATACCGTGGGGGGTGTGTTATCAATGGTGATCTTGACCTTGGCCTTTCCTGTTAAGCCGGCCTTATCCTTTGCATAAAGCGAGAGGGTATAGACGCCATCCGGAATGCCATCGTTTTTTCCAATCTTCCATGAAAAGAGTTGGGGGTTCACGGGGATGGCATTTCCAACGGCTAAATCGATCCACTGGGTAGGGTTATCCCCTGAGCCATATCTTAAACTAAATGCCTCAAGGTTCTTCTCGGTAATCGAACCGGTAATGGAGACGGTCTCCTTCTCTGCTCCGTAATATTCCGCGTCCTTGGGGGATTCCAGAGTGGCCTTGGGTGGTGTCCTGTCTACGGTAAAAGAAATATTCTTCCTCGTAATATTTTCCCCAAGGTCTTTTGCCTCAGCATAGAGGGTGTACGGACCTTCAGGAAGTTCGGGAAGAATGCCGAATAGATAGTTTTCCCGACTCTGATAGGCCTTATCGAGAAGTATCGTACCAGAGTCTCCTGTATAGCTGATGGAGTATTCCGCCAGGTTCTTATCGCTGACCGTTCCCAAAATGCTGACAGGGCCTTTCAGATAGGAATTGTTCAAGGGCTGTTGTATGGCGGCAACCGGCAATGTGGAATCAACAACCAGGGTGATTTTCTCCTCCTGCATAACCAAAGGATTGGATGAGAGTCTTACGGTGAGGAGAAGCAGATAGGTTCCGTCCGGGACAGTACTCCCCGCATCATTCTTTCCATCCCAGGGATAGTGATAAGTTCCTGGCGAGGGAACGGTAGTGCTGTATGTCTTCACGGCTGTGCCATTGGAATTAAAGATCTCAGTCCTGACCTCGCAAGGAGCGGTCAGCTCATAGTCGATTCCTGTAGTGTCAAGTTTTCCGTCACCATTGGGTGAGAAGAGCCTGGGGGTTGCAGTTAGGCCTTTGATGAGCTCTTTTCGCTGGTTGAGATCAACAGTCACGGTTGTAGCATTCCTGTTACCGACTCTGTCTGTTGCTGTAAGCTTTAGCGCCCATTTCCCTGGCTCAAGATCAGTGGTATTCCAGGTACCGAGTACATCCTCTTTTACCGGAGTGTCCTTTGACGAGACAAGCAACCAGTCCGCAGCCTCTTCACCTTTGCCGACCTCAAGTACGTAGCTCTCAAAATGGACATCACCTGTACTACCTCTCACCTCTACGATATTTCCAAGGGGATCAGATGGCCCCGGATACGTAATGATTGTTTGGGGAGGAGTATTATCCACCTCCACAGCCACCCACTTCGAGCTTTGGTTTCCGCAGGCATCTTTTGCAAATACTGCGAGGCCATACGGACCATCCGGGACAATCGCATTCGCCTCATCCCTGCCATCCCATGTGGCCCGTTCTGTTCCACCGAGGTGTTGTGAACCTGACCGAAGAGTCCTTAGCGGGGTGGAATCAAGAGCACGAGAACCATCGCTATCCTCCACCAACCTGAATACTTTAACATCGACGATTGCATATTCATCGATCTCGTATTGTGTTTCTAATTCATCCAACACCTCATCGCCATTCGGTGAAAAGGTAAGCTTGTCTGTCAAGAGACGGGCGATCTCAATCAGGGAATCAAAGGAGAAGCTCAGGGTATCACAGCTCACATTTCCCGCACCATCAATGACCTTTAATCTGATGGAAAAGGTTTTTCCCTGGAGATAAGTGATATCCCAGATTCCAAGAGCCCCTTGTGCAGCCCCTCTTCTTGAGAAAGCTACCACCTTACCCTTTTCTCGAGTTGCAGCCATTGTCCATGCGGTTGGATCCTCACCTATTCCATAGTAGAGCTCATATCTCTCCACCTGGTTATTATCCATTGCGATACCTTCGATAGGTATCCCATACCAATCCCCTTTCGGGTCAGAGATTTTGATAGGACAGAGTTGCGTCGATTTGGCCGGATAGGTTATTCGAGCCGTAGGAAGGACTCTATCAACTGAGAGCTTTTTCTCTCCGCTTGATATTTGTACAATTTCATTCTCAGCTAAATCTAAATACGAAAGAGTTGCTCGGACAGAATAGCTTCCTTCGGCCAAACCCAGAGTATTTATTTCTACACTTTCCGCCCCACCCTGGGTGAGATCGGATTGATGCAAGAGTTGAAGACCATTTGGTTTCTCAATGTAATAGCTCAGGGTCTTAAGAGAAATATTCTCTAAGAACCCCTTCATTTCAATGATTGGAATTAATGTGGCCTTCTCTGATCTCGAACCACAGTCGCCCTCCCCAGGATAGACTTCCAAATCCAGTGAGATACAAGTTGGAGGGAAATCGGTTTCATCGCTTTTGTATAATTCGCCGCTCACACCTGTCCCGATCATTCTGATCTTATACCTCACCCCGGGTAGCATAGGCGGAGTGGCCAGGGGGAAATCTCCCTGGGGTATGACATCACCTTTCTGGGCATCCCAAACTTGATAATCAATCCAAGGAGAATCATCTCCCCAGGGGTAGTTTTGCATTTGAAGTTCCAGCAACGTAAGCTTTTCAAAGAGGGAATTATGTCCCCGTAGGAAGGAAGGATCGTCACAATCTGTTTCAATCCAGAAAAAGGACCCAACCCAAATTTCTTTCGAATGGTGTTTCTGCCCGAGGATATCCAGTGCCTCAATCCTGAGGGCGTAACCTCCCTCGAAACTCAAGTGAGAATTGTCCCATTCGATATCGAATAACCCAGAGGCGTTGACTTTTACCGATGGGGTATCAAACCATTGGATGCCATCCCAGTATTGGATCTTCACACTAACGATGGGGAGTCTGATGGTTTCTAGGATTTTTAAGGAATGCAGGCCAGGCTGGGCGAGATGGGCATCAAGGTATCGAATCTCATCAATCTTGTTTTGATTCTTGTCAAAAATTGAATATATTTCCCCTGCTTCCCCATCCCATCTGTAAAGCGTAATGGTTTCTTCAAGGAATCCCGATAAATGGGCCATTTTATTTCCTGCATGATCTTCTGCTGAGATCTTAAACTTCTTCCCCACGAGCCATTCAATTTCCATCTCCGATGCTAAGAAGGTTCCAACGGAAGCATCCTTTATCGGGTTCAAAACCATATTGCCGCTTTCATCTCTACCGACCAACAAATCTTCACCCTTTAAAAATCCATGCCATTCTTCGGGGTTATCCCCTTCACCAAATTCTATGACCCAGTGCTTGATATGATGATCAAAGGCATGGCCGAGAAGGTTTGCATAATAATCATCAATCTCAGACGTACTGTCGATGATTTCGTCGACAGGCATTAATTTGGTATTCACAAGAGGAGGAGTGTTATCAACATCGACGAAGAACTCATAGTCAAACACTTTAATTTTATATTTTCCATCAGGGACAACATCACCTGATTCATCCCTTCCATCCCAGGTGATGATATCGTCTGTGGAAAGTGTGTAATCTTTAGCGAAGGTCCTTATGAGGTGATTTTTCGCATCATAGAGGTTGACCTCGAGGTGTACAGGTTCAAGGACCCTGTAATGGAGTTCCACCGTATCTTTGACTCCGTCTCCATTGGGAGAGAAGACCTCAAGGGTTTTGTAAAGGTTTGTAATGGTTGCTGAGAGTCCCCAGGACACTCTTTTTATGTCCCGTGCCACATTGCCTGCCCTATCCCAGACAGTCAATCTCACATAGAAAGTCCCCTCATAGGGGGGAACCCAGGTCGTAAATACGTCATTAATAACTGGAACCTCCGATGGGGGACCAATCGGATTCCATACTTCAGGACTTTTGATATCCGCATATTCAAGAAGATATCCTTCAAAATTGAGATCTACAGCAATGCCTTTCAAAATAACGGCTGTCTTTTCCTTTTTTACCCTCAGATCAGCCGTGAGATTGAGTAAAGAACTGACCGCCCATAGATCATTATATCCTCTCCCATAACAAACACTTGTTGGGTCAATATACTTATGGTAAGTAATGTACCTTTCATGAGGTGAAACTAATTTGTCTTCATACCAGGAAAATCCTTCAGATGTTAAAGGTGCGCTCTGACCTGTCTCGGAATTCGTGACACAGACACCGTTATAGCACGAACCTATGATTGAAATACCGTCAGAGAGCCATTTTATAAAGGTCGAAGGAATGGAGGGTACAAAAGGTATCTTTTCGTTCCTTCCAATATCAATCACATAAGAATGAGTCGGGTTCTCTTCACGACAATAACACCCTTCATCACAGTCTCCTATGGTTTCTCTAAAGGATATTTTCCTGCTATCCGGTGACCAGACAATTCCACTGAAATAGGGGCAGCAGCAGTTGCCAGTGGCAGTAAGTTCATGGAGCACAGTTACATTGCCGTCCCGATCTGAAATATTAAGACTTATGGCATTAGGATAATTACCGCTTCCAGAATAGGTAAAAAACGCAAACGAGTGCGTGTCGGGAGCCACATAAACTTCCGCCCAATAGCCAACACTCCCGGAAAGCTCTATATGATTTCCACCACCACTTGCGTCAATTAACCAAATGGTACCCGAGCTAACAAGAATAATCTTTTGATGATTAAGCCACGTTATGGAATGACCCGTATAACAGCTTGTCAAGTTAAAGATATCTTGCTTATTGCCCAGGAGATCAGACAGTCTTATCTTCGCCACACAATTTCCATCTGCATCATAAGATTCGGCAACATAAGCAACTGCATTGCTATCCGGTGACCACACGAGGTCTTCCATATACCAATTGCCTAAGTCATCATCGATCACCCTCTTCTCGCTGCCATCCGCATTAATCATCCATAATTCATATCTGCCACTATCATTGTTCGAAATTAGGTAGACAATGTGCTGACCATTCGGAGACCATTTTAGGTCAGAAATGGTGATCGCTGCTTCTGAAAGATCGTACGAATCGAGGAGCTTAAGGTTGCTACCATCTCGATCCACAGCCCAGAGTTGGCTGAATTCACTTTCGCCCCACACTTTCTGTCGTTTGAGGAGGTCGAAGGCAACTTTCTCCCCGTTCGGAGACAATTCAACATTTCTTAAGTAAATGTCGTAGTTACGGTAAACACCCTCTGACCACTCCCATGGAACGATTCTCAGAATATCTTCTCCATCAGGGGACATGGTATATAGTCCTGTTGGATATTCTGGAGTGTTCTTGTTGGGCTCATCAATATGAAAAAGAATCCCACTCTCATCAGGAAACCATGCCCAAGCACCGTCAATATCAGGTAGCAAACAGGTGAGGTTGGTGTTCAATAGGTACTTCGTGCCGACTGCTTCTGTAAGAGGTGACCGGTTGTTGTCAACAATGACTAAGAGACTGCCAATGTTGTTGCCATTGATGTCAAGTACTTTTATTTGGTACTGACCATCACTCACAACCATTCCTTTATCATTCAATCCATCCCATTCAATATTTCCTCCAGCCGTATTTTCAAAATCGCTTCCACTGAAAGTCCTGACTGTCTCACCCCTCTTATTGACTACAGCGATCTTAACGGTCTGGGGGGTATTTAGTCTGAAGAAGAACTGGGTGCTGTCTTTCACCCCGTCTCCATTGGGAGAGATGTATTGTTCCGTTACCCAGAGATTCGCATCCTGCACGCCAAAGCTTCTGGAGGCTTCGTTGTTATCCTCGCTTTGTTCCGGAATCATTTTATCCGGATCCACCACGACCGTTATATGGTGAGGCCCGCTCTTCCCTGTTGTATAGTATGCAATCGTTGCAACGCCCTGGGAATTACCCGCAATGGAAGGAATGATCTGGCTACCGATCACTGTATCTCCTTCGCGGACCCTGACCGTTACATTCAGCGCATTCTGCTCTCCCTTGTTCTGGACAGCCACAGTTACTGCAACCGTGTCTCCATCTTTGGGCGCCGGGGGACTGAAGGTAATGGAGTTTGTCGACAGGGTAAGATCAGGAAGGCTAAGGATCTTTAATGGTATAAAGGAGCTATTATCATCCTCTTTTATCTCGTTTATCTGGTTTTCAGGATCGACCTGAACATAGATGACTCTCTCTCCGGACTCCATGATATTCATCCAGTCGATCGAAACTGAACGGTTCCCACCCGCATCAAGCGAAGGTATGATTTGACTCCCGAGAAGTACTCCATCCTCCCCAGGTGTGCCTTTGTAGAAATTGACCTTTACGGATGTGGCTGTGGAAAATCCTTCATTCTTCACCAGGGCTGAAATG
>CAYMTD010000109.1:0-7182 GCA_964393245.1 uncultured Syntrophaceae bacterium | reverse complement strand
CATGAATGAAAGGTTTGTGTGCATCAAAGTTGATCGGGAAGAACGGCCAGATCTTGATGAGATCTACATGATCGCGGTTCAGGCGATGACCGGAGCGGGTGGGTGGCCCATGACCGTCTTTTTGACCCCGGATCTCATTCCATTTCATGCGGGGACGTATTTCCCCCCGGAGGATAGAGGGGGATTGCCAGGCTTCCCGAAAATCCTGACCGTCATTTCAGAGTACTACCATTCGCATCGAGGAGAAGTCCAGAAGGTGGAGGCTCAGATGAAGAATGCCCTCCGCCAGATTACTGAAATGGTTCCTTCCCAGGGAGCACTTGGGGATGAGATTCTGAGCCATGCCTTTAAGACTGCACTGAGTCAATTTGACCCTGCCTATGGAGGATTTGGGAAGGCTCCGAAATTCCCGAACAGCATGACGCTCTCCTTTCTTCTGAGGTACTGGAAGAAGACCGGTGACAAAGAAGCGCTGGAGATGGTCGAAGTCACATTGGAGAAGATGGCCAATGGTGGAATCTGCGACCAGTTAGGAGGTGGATTTCACCGCTATTCCGTTGATGAACGCTGGCTCGTCCCCCATTTCGAGAAGATGCTCTATGACAATGCGCTTCTCTCCCGATCCTATTTTGAGACCTATCAGGTGACGCGGAAGGACATGTACCGCCGTGTCGGTGAAGAAGTCCTTCAGTATGTGCTTCGCGAGATGAAGAGCCCTGAGGGAGGATTCTACTCTACTGAAGACGCAGACAGCGAAGGCGAGGAAGGTAGGTTCTACGTCTGGTCAAGGGATCAGATCAAACAGGTTTTGGGCAAGGAGAAAGGGATTCCCTTCTGTGCTTATTACGGTGTTACGACAAATGGAAACTTCGAAAAGGGGTTGAGCGTTCTCCATGTTGCTTCGACTTTAGAGAAAGTCTCAGAGAACTATGGAATCTCCATTCCGGAATTAGAAAAGCTATTGGAGGAGGGGAGAAGGGAGCTCCTTGCCGAAAGAGAGAAGCGGGTCAAGCCTGACCGCGATGAAAAGATTCTCACCTCTTGGAACGGACTGATGATTTCAGGCTTTGTCGATGGTTTTAAAGTAACGGGAAATGATAGATATCTTGAAGCCGCAAAGGAAGCAGCTCGTTTCGTCCTTCAAAAAATGAGAAAAGAGGGTCACCTCTTGAGGGTGTTTAGAGAAGGGCGAGGCCATATCAAAGGATATTCGGAAGACTATGCCTTTCTCATTCAAGCCCTGCTTGATCTTTACGAAGCCACGTTTGAGATCGATTGGCTTGAGGAGGCTGATGATCTGAACGATAGGATGATTCAACAATTCTGGGATCAAAGGAACGGAGGCTTCTTCTTCGCTGGGAAGGAAAATGAGGCTTTGATTGCTCAGTCGAAAAGCCCTTATGATCACGCTACACCTTCTTCCAATTCAGTGGCTGTGTTCAATCTTCTAAGACTCGGTTACCTGACCGGGCAGGAGTCTTTGAAAAAGAGGGCCGAAGAGATTCTCCATCTCTTTCGTGGCTTCTTGTCCGAACACCCTGCCGGATTTTCGCACATGCTCTCCGGCCTCTCATTCTTTCTCAATCCGGAAGAAATCGGAGTGATCGGCCCCAAGAATGATCCGAGAACGAAATCGATGTTAAGAGAAATTCATCTCGCCTATCTCCCCAACAAGATTTTAGGTCTGAAAGATCCCCAAGAAGAGGTGAAAGAGAGTTGGTTTCCCTTTCTGATGGAGAAAGGAACGGTAGAAGTTCCAACCACATTTGTCTGCAAAGGATTCACCTGCCTGCCCCCGGTTAGAGATGAAAAAGAACTGAAAAAAATCATATCCTAAACAAATCCCCCCACACCCCCTTCGCTAAAGGGGGGTAAGGGGGGATGATCAGATTCCTCGGACGTTGACAATGGGATGGTAAATGTTTAGAGTTTATCGGTAACGAGATACCGGATCCATATTAAATTTTTATGCGTCAAGGGGCCCGCGAAGCTTATCAAACGGGGTCATGGGCAAAAGGGTGAGAGCATTGGGTTAAGAATTTTTCTCTATGCGCCACGCTCTATGCCCTAAGGCTTTTTGGGAGGAGAAACCCATGTCTCACATTCATCTACCGGACGGCGTCTTGCCCATCTGGCTCTGGGCGGCTGGTTTCATCGGAGCAATCCTGGTTGGCATCATTCTTATTAAACTTTCTAAGAAAGAGGATTTTTCAAGACGCCTTCCTTTGCTGGGGATGATGGCAGCGGCCATGGTCCTGGGCGCCTCGGTCGAGATTGTCCCCATCGCCTATCACGTGAATCTGACCGTCATCTCCGGTATCTTGTTGGGACCCTCCCTCATCTTTCTGGCTACCTTTGTTGTCAATGTCATCCTGGCCCTTTTTGGACATGGAGGGATCACGGTCATCGGACTCAATACCCTGATCCTATCGATTGAAGGGATCCTTGGATACCTCCTCTTCCGTCTTCTCTGGAGGGGATTGAAAAAGTTGGCCCCTGCCGTTTTTTTGGCCACCTTTTTTGCGCTCTTCGCCTCCACCCTCTCCATGATCGGGGTGGTCAGCCTGGGCACCTCTCACTATGAGGAGCTGATCCATCGGGAGGAGGGCAGAGGCCTATTCGAGTTCAAACTGATGAAAGAAAAAGAGGATCATCAGACGGAGCACGGAGCTCAGGGTGAAGTCCACCTGAAAAGATTCATTATAATCCTTCTTTCCTTGGGCCTTGTTGGATGGCTTCTGGAAGGCGTGATCACTTCGTTGATCGTTCGCTATATCCACCGGCTGAGGCCGGACCTATTTAGCTTGGGAGGGGAAACCTCGTGATTCAGCTTTCCTATCTCGACTACAGCGCCGTAGAAGGGAGGAGCTTCCTCCATCGTTTTTCACCCGGCGGAAAACTGATTGGCATGGGCCTCGTCTTATTCGGGATTGTCGCGCTAAGGAGCCTTCCGGCTCTCGCTTCCCTCTATGCCATTTTGCTCATCCTCTTCTTCGCCTCGGGAGTCCCGGTCAAGATTTTTCCTCTCACCCTCTATCCCCTCATCTTTGCCATTCTCTTTATTTTCATCTCGGGATTTCAAATCCATTTCATCCTCCTTATCTTTTTGAAGGTTCTCTGCGGGTCAACGGGGGTTGTTCTCCTTCTGGCTACTACGCCGTATCCCTTCGTTTTCAGTATCCTGGGAAGGTTCCTTCCCTCTCTTTTCGTCGTTGCCCTGTTCTTCACGTATCGCTCGATTTTCATTCTTCTCAATGTCATGGAAGAGACGCAACATGCCCTCTATTTCCGCGGAGGAATTCAATGGAGACATCCCTGGAGGAGCCTGATCAATATCTCGAATGCCTTCGGCCACCTGATTCTTAAGGGGATAGAAGCCAGTGAGAAGATGTACGAATCGATGGTCCTTCGGGGGTTCAAGAACAAGATTCATTATAGAGGAGAAAAACCATGAAGACTGGGGAGACGATTGTTGAAGTGGATTGCATCACCCATGTCTATCCCGATATGACGAAGGTTCAGATTTGTGGACTCGATTTTATTGTGAACCGAGGGGAGAGGGTTTCGATCCTTGGCGCGAATGGCTGTGGAAAAACCACTCTGCTCAAGCACCTCCTGGGTGTTCTTGTACCGAAGGACGGAAGCGTCAAGGTTTTTGGAGTGGATCCCGGGAAGGAATACAGGAAGATTAGAGAAAAAATCGGTGTGGTGATGCAGGATGTGGACGAACAGATCCTCGGTCCCACGGTTCTCGATGACATCCTCTTCGCTCCGTTGAACTATGGCCTGGAAAGGACCAGGGCGGAAACCCTGGCCAGGGTAGTGATGGAGAGGCTTAATATTGAGTCCCTTCAGGGGAAGATCGTCCATTACCTATCCGGAGGCGAGAAGAAGAAGGTCGCCTTAGCAGGGGCACTGGTTATGGAGCCAGAGCTTCTGATTCTGGATGAACCCTTTACGGGGCTGGATCCCGTATCGAAAAGAGATTTCATTAAGATCCTGAATGCATTGAATAGAGAGAAAGGGATCTCCTTTATCATGACACTTCATGAAGTCGACCTGGTCTCAGAAGTGTCTGATATCCTTTACCTCATGCACGGCCATGGCGATCTCAGCGAAAGGGGGAGACCGGAGGAGATTTTTGGAAGGTTTAAAGATTTAGAAAGTCTTAATCTTGAAGAACCCACCTTGACCCGACTCTTCAAGGGGTTAAGAAAAGAGGGGCTTGACTTCGGCGACCCTCTCCGGATGGATGAGGCCATCCACGCAATCAAAAAAAGATGGGACGATATCAAAAAATAAGAGTTTTTAGTTGGGTGTTCGGAGTTCGGAGCCAAAAAACAGTTTTACTAAAAACTCCGAACTCATAACTCAGAACTTTGGTTTTTAGGATGAGACTGGGTAAGCTTCAACTTGACAATTTTTTGGTTCTGGCGCCGATGGCGGGAATTTCAGACTATCCTTTCCGGCGAATTGCGAGGGAGAAGGGATGTGGCCTCGCCTTTACAGGACTGATGAATGCAGAGGGACTGTTAAGAAAAAGAGGGGCGTATCTGAGAATCGAAAAAGATGACCATCCCCTCTCTGTTCAGCTTTTCGGCTCCGATCCCAATGCCTTGGCTGAAGCCGCTCAGTGGGCTGAGGAGATTGGGGCCGATGCCATTGATCTCAACATGGGATGCCCCGCAAGCCAGGTGATCGGAATAGGAGCAGGAGTCGATCTGATGCGCTTTCCGGAAAAAGTGAAACAGATTCTTCACCAGGTGAGGAAGGTTCTCAAGAGTCCCCTGTCGATCAAGATCCGTTCCGGATGGGATGGAAAACATGTCAATGCCGTTGAGATCGCAAAAATAGCCGAAGGAACGGGTGTCGATGCGATCATCCTCCATCCCCGAACAAAGGCCCAAGGATTTCAGGGACGTGCCGCTTGGGTCCTGATTCGGGAGGTTAAGAGTTCGGTCTCCATCCCGGTGGTTGGAAATGGCGATGTGACCACAACCTTTCTGGCAAGGAAGATGATGGAAGAAACGGGATGTGACGGCGTGATGATCGGGAGAGGATCTCTGGGAAATCCCTGGATCTTCTCTCAGGCAGGGGAGATGTCCTCTCCATCTTTGGAAGAGAGGCAGAGGGTGATCCTGCGCCACTTCTCCCTCCTGGAGAGCCACTATGGAGCGAGAGAGGCGATGAAGAAGATTAAGAGACATGCGGCTTGGTACACCAAAGGACTTCCTGCGAGCGCTTCCTTCCGCAAGAAACTCATCGTTCTGAAGGAGAAGGAGGCCTTCTTCGAAGCGATTGCTTCCTATTTCGAATTCATGAGAAGGAGGAATCCATGCCCACCGTTTCCATTGGTAGAAGATGGATCAGCTATTGGATAGGGAGAGAGGGTCTTTCGGGAAAGAGGGAGGTTGTCCTCTTCATCCATGGTGCAGGTGGAGGGCAATATACCTGGAGTTACCAGAAGACCTTTTTCGAAAAGAGATTTAATCCTGTCCTTCTTGAACTTCCAGGCCATGGAGCCTCAGAAGGGAACGGGGAAGAAGAGATCGTGAGATATGCCGAGCATGTGACCTCTTTCCTGAAGGCCTTAGGGCTTTCAAAAGTCTTTCTGGTGGGTCACTCCATGGGGGGAGCCATCACGCAAACTGTGGCTTTGAAACACCCGGAGGTGCTCAAAGGGATCGTGTTAGTGGGAACGGGAGCGAAGTTGAAAGTACTTCCTCTGATCCTGAATGGAATCCGGACCAATTTTGAAGAGACGGTTCGGAAGATCACCGAATTGGCTTACTGTCGAAATACGCCACGGGAGATGATTGATCGAGGGGTGACGGATATGATGAGGTGCAGGCCAGAAGTCCTCTATGGCGATTTCTTAGCCTGTGATCGGTTCGACATCATGGACGAGGTGGAAAAGATCGATCTTCCGGCTCTCATCATCTGCGGAAACGAGGATGAATTGACACCCGTAAAATACGCCCAATTTCTCCACGGTCGTCTGAAGCGATCAAAATTAGAGATCCTTCCAAGGGCGGGCCACATGGTGATGATGGAGGCGGCTGAACCCTTCAACGAGAAGGTCGGAGCATTCATTGCTAACCCCATCGCTTCTGGAAATAGTTAAACCAGACGAAGAAGATGAGTTCGAAGGGAATGGTGACAGCCGAAGGGATGGCTGCGCGCTCATTGAAGAGAATGATTGCGATCGACGCAGCGACCCCCAGGTTCTTGAAGGATCCGAAAAGCACATAACTCATCCTCCGCTGCCGATCGATTCCCGTCAGCCTGGAGAAGAGGTCGACCAAATGGCCGCTGACAAATGTCCTTAAGAAGGCGATCGATGAGACGAGAACCAGGGCCTCAAGATGGGAGAGAAAGGCTGAACGGTTGATTCCGATGACGATATAGATGACGACGAAGAAACCCAGGTTCACAAAAATATTGAGATTCCCTTTCACCTGGTGGAAGAGCCTCCATTTCAGAAGAAGCCTCGAAGCGACGAAAGGGATGAGGATCAACTGAATCAAAACAGAGAACAGCTTCATGGGATCAATCTTCCCCACGTCCAAGAATTGGAGGGAGATGAACGGGGCCACGACCAGCGCCAACAGATAGAGGCTTGCCGCTCCGATCAGAGAGACCATCATCTCTCCTCTCAGCAAATAGGTAAAGGGCAGGACAGCCACGGCCGGGGGAATCGCTGCCATCACGACAAAACCCACATAAAGGTCAGGGTCTCTGATAAACAGCCAGTTGGCCAGGAGAATAAGGCCGCTCAAAAAAATGTAGTTGACTGCGAAGACAATAAGAATATCACGGTAATAATTTTTGAAGTGGGTGAGCTCAGAAAGGGTGATCTGGGTGGTGGAAAGGGTCATGACGAGAACGAGGGCAGGCAAGATTGCCGCCTTCAAGGTGAAGGCGTAACCACCGAGAAAAATTCCCAGCAGAAAGGCAGTGAGAAACATCAGGTTACTATTTCTTAAAAGACGAAAGAGGAGAGAAAGCATCCTTTCTTCCTTTCTATTCATTTAGCAATCTATCTCAGGGGATGGATCGATTTCAAGAGATAATGAAGGCGGCGAACGAGAAATGAAGAGGAGGAGCGGTAAGCTTCCGAAGCGGTGGCTCGTGATTTCCCTCCGTGTTCCAAAGGAATCTGTGGAAGCCATCTCCAACTTC
>CAYMTD010000108.1:0-7209 GCA_964393245.1 uncultured Syntrophaceae bacterium | reverse complement strand
GCGGAGATGGTACACCACCGCCCGCCTCATTTCCCATTTTAACCGGTGGTTCACAGGGATTGAGATTCATCCCGGGGCGCAAATCGGGAAACGGGTCTTCATCGACCACGGAATGGGGGTGGTGATTGGGGAGACGACGGAGATCGGTGACGATTGCCTCATTTATAAAGGGGTCGTGATGGGGGGCACGACCCTCGAAAAGAAGAAACGCCACCCCACTCTTGGAAACCGTGTCATTGTTGGATCCAACTCAACGATCCTGGGACCCATCACCATTGGGGATGGTGCAAGGATTGGCTCTGGTTCCGTCGTGGTGAAATCGGTTCCCCCCGGTGCGACGGTCGTGGGCGTTCCGGGGCGAATTGTGGAATCTATTACAGCGGAAAAGGAAGAGCTCGATTTCGAGCATGGAAACCTTCCAGACCCGTTATCAGATATCATGAGGATGCTTCTCCAGCTTCACAATAAATTGGAAGAGAGGGTCAAACGACTTGAGAACCAGGACGAAAAAAACCATTCCCGTTGAGGAGTAAGAGATGGCAAAGTACCCAAAATTATTGATGGAACATTTTCAGAATCCGAGAAATGTCGGAGAAATTTCCGAACCCGATGGGGTGGGAACCGTCGGCAACGCTTCTTGCGGCGACATCATGCAATTATTTATCAAGGTGAATGGAAACAAGATCGCCGATGCTAAATTCAAGACCTTCGGCTGCGGTGCGGCCATTGCCACCAGTTCTATCCTGACCGAGCGGATCAAAGGAGCAACGCTGGACGAAGCTCTGAAGATCTCCGAAGAAACTGCTAACGAAGTTCTCTCCCAAATGCCAAAAGAAAAAGTCCCTTGTTTTACTCTGGCCACGGATGCATTGAAACTGGCGATTGAGGAATGCCGATGCAAACAGACGGGGATTCATGAGAAGGGTGGTTTCGACTGGAAGGAGATCGAAAAGGCTTAGAAAGGGTGAGGGATGTCAAAGGAGGAGAAAGTCGTTCTGCTCACAAGCCCCAATCGGGTATTGGAACAACTCGTCAAGAATTTTATTAAAGACAACGAAAAAAACCGAAGGACCCAACTCGATCAGGGCGTCTACTGGGAAGAACCTCTGGTTGGATTCGCGTCGGGACTCGATCCCCTCTTCTTCGAATATAAGACCACCATCGGCCCTTTCCATCTCACGCCGAGAGAAGTCATTTCAGCGGCCTTTAAAGAGAAAAGAAGAAGCCTCCTCCTTACCGACATTGAACAGATTAGCGTCATCTCTTGGATCTTGCCTGCTTCGGAAGATATACGGAGAAGCAATCGCAGAGAGGATCGTTTCCCATCCAAACTCTGGGCTTACACCCGGGATTTTGGAGAAGCCTGCAATGATGCCTTAAGACGCCACGTTGCCGATTTTCTTGAGAATCTCGGATACGTTGCCGTAGCACCTGTTCTCTTACCGTCCTTTCAGTATATTCGAGACGAAAAGGTGGGTTGGGCTTCGCCCTGGTCAGAACGTCACATCGCCTACGCCTGCGGTCTTGGAACCTTCAGTCTCACTGACGGCTTCATCACACCCAAGGGGATAGCCATAAGAATCGGAAGTGTCGTCACACTTCTGAAGTTGGCACCGAGTGAAAAGAAATATCGTCACCACAGAGAGAATTGTCTTTTCTTTCGAAACGAAGAATGTGGAAAGTGCATTTCGAGATGCCCTGCCGGAGCCATTACAGAAAAGGGCCACGATAAGGATAAATGCCACGAGTATATTAACTCCGAATCCTTGAAGGCGAAGCGCCTGGAATATGGTTTACAAAATCCCCCCCCTGCCTGCGGTCTCTGTCAGACCGCGGTTCCTTGCGAATTTGAGATTCCAAGACCCAATCTGATCGCCTAAGAGGGTTTCGAATAAAAAGTTCTTGACATTTTTCAAAATCTCATATTATTGTTAGGATTAGATTTAACACAAAGTTTAGTCCGCTCTTCAGGGGGGTGAACTGAATATCAGTTCCCCCTTTTTTTTGCATTCTCACTAACTATCACAACGGATAACTCAGAGGAGGTGAACATTATGAAGCTCATAGGTCTTTCCATCCTTGTGTTTCTATTGATAGCTTATACCGTATCGGCCAGAGTTGGAGGAGGGGTGGTCACTTACGAGGTGAAGTCTGCCGGAAATGTCATGTTCAGCCATGAGAGCCATATCACCCAAATCGGTCTTAAATGTACGGCCTGTCATGACTCTCTCTATATCACAAAAGGAAAAGACAGGCCCGTAACCATGGCCCAAATGGAGAAGGGGCTCTCTTGTGGTGCATGCCACAATGGAAAAAAGGCTTTTGACGTGAAAATAAAAGAGAACTGCAATAATTGCCACAAGAAATAGAGGAGGTGAACTAAATGTATAATGGCAAAGATGAGTTGACCATCATCCAAGAAGATATCAAAAGGGCTGTACAAAAGCCCGGTGCCCGTTGGGCTATGCTTATCGACTTGAGAAAGTGCACTGCCTGTCATGCCTGTACCGTCGGTTGTATGGTTGAACAGAAAAGTCCCCCCGGGATTAAGTATCGGCCTGTTTACGAAGAGGAGATGGGAACATTCCCAAAAGTGAAAAGGCGATTCACTCCCAGACTTTGCAATCAATGTGATACCCCCCCCTGCGTGGAGGCCTGTCCCAACAAAGGAGAGAACAAGGCCACCTGGAAGAGCACGAAGGGTTTAAGTGCAGGCATTGTGATGATCAATTATGAGGAATGTATCGGGTGCGGACGCTGTGTTCTGGCCTGCCCCTATAAGGCCAGGGCTCTCGATGGAGGTGCCTTCTATACCGAAGGGACTCCGAAGGTGGAAGCCTATGACCAATCTCCCACCTGGGAATACAGTAGAAGGTGGCCCCGCGAGAAGAACCATCTTCCGATCGGGGTTGCAAGGAAATGCCACTTCTGTCTCCACCGACTTAAGAAAGGGATGGTCCCCGTGTGCGTCAGCACCTGCCCCTGCAGGGCAAATACGTTTGGCGATCCGGAAGACAAGGAAAGCCTCATCTGTAAAAGGATAAAGGAAAATAAGGTAAAGGTGTTGAGGGCTGTCACCCCGGCGGTTGAAGCCATGGTGAGGCCGGGCATCTTTAAGGGGATGAGCGCAGAAGAGATATCGAAAAAGGTTGGTTACCCAGGCAAAGCACCCATCTTTGCCGATTCAGCCATCACCAAACCCAGAGTTTACTACATTCTGGCCTAAAGGAGGTGAAGAAGCATGGAAGAACAAAAGAGGAATAACGGAAAGGGTTTGAACCGAAGGGATTTTATTAAGTGTACCGCAGTTCTGGGCGGAGGCCTTATGGCCTCGCAGCTGGAATGGACAACCGATCTGATGAAAAGAGCAGAGGCAGGATTGTTAAGCCCGGAGGAGGAGTATGAGCTAATCAACGCTGAAAATATACTCTATACAGTATGTCTGCAATGTAACACGGGCTGTGGAATAAAGGTTAAACTCTTCAGAAAAAATGGTCAGACCGTGGCCCTGAAGATCGACGGGAATCCTTATACCCCTTTTGTCGCTCTTCCCCATCTTCCCTATAAGACCTCTCCCTTTGAGGTGAATACTATCGATATGGCCATCTGTCCAAAAGGGCAGGCCGGTGTCCAGACCGCCTATGATCCTTACCGCATCACAAAAGTTTTGAAAAGGGCGGGCAAGAGAGGGGAGAACAAGTGGATGACGATCCCCTTTGATCAAGCAATCGATGAGATCGTCAACGGCGGGAAGCTCTTCAGCCACGTTCCCGGCGAAGAGAATCGGATGGTGAGCGGTCTGAAAGAAATCTATGCCCTTCGCGATCCAAAGATCGCCAAGGAGTTGGCAGATGATGCCAATGCCATTGCTAAGGCGAAGGATAAGAAAAAGGCAGTGGAAGAATTTAAAGCCAAACATGCGGCCAATCTTCATTACCTGATCGATCCAGATCATCCGGATTTTGGGCCCAAGAATAATCAAATGGTCTATATGTGGGGCAGGAAGAAAGGTGGAAGAAGCGATTTTTCGTTACGGTTTTATAATGACTACTTTGGCACCGTCAATACACACGGCCATACCACGGTGTGTCAAGGTTCCCTCTATTTCACCTGCAAGGCTATGAGTGAACAGTATCAGGACAACAAGTTTGGTGGCGGGGTGAAGTTCTACTGGCAGGGAGATTTTGAGAACTCAGAATACATTCTCTGCGTGGGTTCAAATCTCTTCGATGCGAACTACGGCCCGCCCAACAGGAACTTGAGGCTCGTCCCAAGATTGGCCGAAGGAAAGGCCAAGATGACCGTCGTTGATCCAAGATTCAATAAGGCGGCAGCAAAGGCGAATCGATACCTTCCCATCCTCCCGGGAACAGATGGAGCTTTCTTTGCCGGGATCATCCAGTGGATCATCAAGAACAAGAAGTATGATGCCAAATTCCTTTCCAATGCCAATAAGGCAGCGGCAAAAGCGGCCAATGAGCCCACATGGACGAATGCCGTCCTCCTGGTGAAGATAGAAAAGGATGGAAATCCGGGGAAATTCCTGAGGGCCCATGAGATTGGAATCTCTCAGGTGGAGAAACGGAAAGGACCGGACGGCATAGAACACGATTTTCAATATCTCGTGGCCATGAAGGATGGAAAACCGGTTGCCGTCGATCCCAATGATGAAAAGACCCCTCTGACAGGAGACCTCCTTGTCAATACTGAAATAAGCGGTATCAAAGTAAAGTCTGCTTTACATATCATATACGATGCTGCCAATGCCAAAACGATGGAGGAATGGTCAAAGATTTGCGGGATCCCTGTCAAGGAGATTGAACAAGTGGCGAAGGAGCTTACAAGCCATGGAAAGAAGGCTGTAGTCGATGTGCACAGAGGAGTTGCCCAACATACAAACGGTTTCTACAATGTGACCTCGGCAATGACAATCAACCTCCTCCTTGGCAATTTCGATTGGAAAGGGGGGATGATCGCTGCATCGAGCTACAATACCGTAGGGGGGAGGAAGGGACAGCCCTTCGATCTGGGAAAGCTGAAACCTGGAAAGATATCAAAGTTCGGCATCAGCATCATCCGACATAATATCAAATATGAAGACGCATCACTCTTCAACGGATATCCCGCCAAAAGGAACTGGTGGCCCCTCTCGAGTGATATCTATGAGGAGATCATTCCTTCCATCGGAGATGCCTACCCTTATCCTATTAAAGCTCTATTCAGCTATATGGGAGCACCCACCTATGCTTTACCAGCAGGACAGACCAATATTGAAGTCCTCACCGACGTGAATAAGGTTCCCCTTTACTTCACATCCGATATCTTGATCGGGACAACATCTATGTACGCAGACTATATCTTTCCCGATCTCAGCTATCTCGAAAGATGGGAGATGCAGGGCTCTCACCCGAACATGCCGGCCAAGGTTCAGCCCATTCGCCAGCCTGTGATTGCGCCCATCCCGGAGACCATAAAGGTCTTTGGCGAGGAGATGCCCTGTTCTTATGAGGCCCTAATCCTAGCTCTTGCTGAAAAGCTGGGTATGAAGGGATACGGAAAAGACGGCTTCGGACCAGGGCAGGATTTCAGCAAACCGGATGATTATTACATCCGGATGGTGGCGAATGTGGCTACGGACGGAGATCCAGTCCCTGATGCGGATGATGCAGAATTGAAGCTTTTCCTCAAATCGAGAAAGCACCTGCCTAAGACTGTTTTCGACCCGGAACGATGGGAAAAAATCTCCGGTCCTAACTGGCGCAAAGTTGTCTATGTTCTCAACCGAGGCGGAAGGTTCCAGGATTATAAAGAAATCTACAAGGGAGATCATGTTTCAAACCAATATAAAAGACTGATCAATATCTACCAGGAAAAGACGGCAGCAACGAGGAATGCCTTTACCGGAAAATCAAACCCGGGCTATGCGACTTATCTCCCAATAACAACGGCCATCGGGAAGTCACCCAGAGAATCGGGCCTCGAAGAAGGCTATCCCCTTTATCTCCTTACCCAGAGAGATGTGGTCATGACCAAATCGAGGACGATCGTGGACTACTGGCTCCTTTCGATCCTCCCGGAAAATTTTATCATCCTCAATGCGGTTGATTCAAAGAAACTCGGATTGAAGGATGGAGATAAGGTCAAAGTGGTCTCTGCAACGAACCAGGAAGGAATTTGGGATCTAAAAAACGGAATAAAAAAGCCTATGATCGGAAAGGTCAAAGTGACGGAGACCATCATGCCAGGGGTCATTACATTCACTCTCGGTCACGGTCACTGGGCAACCGGTGCAACCGACATGAGGATTGATGGGAAGCTTATTAAAGGAGACTCGAGGAGAGCCACGGGAGTTCATGCGAATGCAGCCATGTGGGTCGACCCCTACCTCAAGAATACCTGCATGCTCGACCCGGTGGGAGGAAGCGTTTCCTTTTACGATACGAAAGTTAGATTGGCCAAAGTCTAGAGAATAGACTTGGTCCGAGAGAGGCATCAGATATATGGGCCTGGTTGAGGAGGGCGGCTATCTTCCAGATAACGACTCCTCAGGAAGGGAGAATCATCGTGTAGGGTATTCGTGTGATTTCTGATTCTTAAAGAAACAGAATCAGATCATAGGTGTGGTCGGGCTCCGACATCCAGGCACTCTATTTGCATACAACAACCGCAGAAGCTTTTTCGCCAAACGAGGATACAAGAAGGTTCCAAGGGAGGCTGTTCCACACCAGATTCAACGCACCACAGAATTTCGAAGCCCCTGCCCAGTTACGGCTGTCTGCATGGCAAAATCTATTTAACGGCTATCCAGGATTTTTCAAGTCCATGATCACCTGCTTTAATCCTTGATCCGACCGGCCAGTGCCGCTCAAAAACTAAAAAAATCAACCCATTCGACTCCCCGGTCTGAAGCCCGAGGTATGCTCAGGGTTGATACTGAGCGGCGCTTTTTACCCCGATTTGAAAATCGGGGTTTGGCGCCATCGAACGTATCAACAAAGATCTTGACAAGAGTTGGTTTATAAATTATATGTTTAATTAATCATATAATCATGGAGGCATTTATGGAGGATAGGGTTCTGGAATTAAAAGCGGAGATCTTGAAGGTCCTTGCCCAACACACCCGTTTGAAAATTCTCGAATGTCTAAGGGATGGAGAAAAGTGTATCTGCGAGATCGTTCCAACCATCAACGGAGAACAATCGAATATTT
>CAYMTD010000107.1:0-7224 GCA_964393245.1 uncultured Syntrophaceae bacterium | reverse complement strand
CACTCTGATAAATCACCTTTCCGGCGTAGAAGAGTTGATGTTCCCCCACCTGGAGGGAGAAGGAATCAAATTCACTAAAGTAACCTTCAAAGTCGTGCTTCAGGCGATCCTGGAATTTTGACAGAAGGGGATGATTGGCTTCATACAGCCGGAAGGCCTTTAGCGTCTGGAGGAAGGTCTGAATCAACGCCTTGGTAGACTTAATCTCTTCCTCCAGGGCCTTCTGCTCCGAGAGATCCCCTCTATCCTCTAAACCCTTCACAATGTCATTCCTCCCATTTCTATCGCATCTCCATCAAAGGGGCATTGGCGGAATTTCCGTTCTCTCCTTTGAGAAATCGATCCAGCTCTGACTTGAGGACCTTCCACCCTTTCCCTGCCTTGGCACCTTTAATCCTTCCAATGTAGATATACTTCAGATAAGTAGGCCTCGATATTCTGAGGTAATGGCAGGCTTCCTGAGTAGTCAAGACGGCATCTTCTTTATGATTTGGCATGGGTGATCATCCTTTCTTCCGTACTTTACAGTACTTGACTGCATTTTCTATACCAACTTCATCTCTGACCTCTAACTTTTTGATATTTCAGAGAAATTGCTTTCGGCTCTTCACCACTTAAAAAAAGATGAATGACATTTTTTGTCTTCTTCATGTAAAACTTTCCTGGTTTCGGCAACTTTTCTATTGTCCCTTCAAGAAGATATCAGTTAGAATTCCTCTACCTTGATGTTCTGAACACCATGGATATGGAGGAGATGAAGGAATTCTAAGAAGAGTTAAAAGTTAGGAGTTAAAAGTTCAAAGTCTATAGTTCATCGTTATAGGGGAGGACGTATGAAGAAGGAGGCGAATATTAAAAGGGTGAAGGAGATTATTAAAATTCTTACCAAAGAGATCCCGGATTCCAGAATTGCGCTCAAATTTTCAAATCCTCTTGAACTTCTCATCGCCACCATCCTATCGGCCCAATGCACTGATGTGAAGGTCAATCAGGTGACGGAGAGTCTCTTCAAAAAGTATCGTTCAGCCAAAGACTATGCAGAGGCCGATTTAACCCAATTCGAAGAGGATATCCGACCCACCGGATTCTACAGAAACAAGGCTAAGTCCATCCAGAGATGTTGCCGGGGATTGGTCGAGCGATTCGAAGGAAAGGTTCCAAAGACCCTTGAGGAGTTGGTGACCCTTCCAGGTGTGGGCAGAAAGACAGCCAACGTCATCCTGGGAAATGCCTTCCACATACCTGGAATCGTCGTCGATACCCATGTCCATCGAGTGAGTCAAAGGATCGGCCTGACAAAGAAGGACGACCCGGCCAAGATCGAGTTTGACCTGATGGAGGTCGTCCCGAAGGATGAGTGGACTCACTTTTCAAACCTCCTCGTTTGGCACGGCCGGAGGACCTGTGTAGCCAGAAAACCACTCTGCCCTCAGTGTCCTATCCGGAAGTGGTGTGACTATGGATCCAAGATAAAAGCATAGGGCATAGCGCACGGAGTGGACAATTCTTTAACTCTACCCCTCCCAAAGGAATCACCCTGAATCGCAGGACTATTCTGTGGATGGAATCGAGTTCCATGACTATATGAAAGTGATAGAGCGCCTCAAAGAGATCGCCCTGACGTAGGCACCTGCTCAGATGACTGCCCCTTTCACCTTCCTCTTTTGGAGCAGATAGATCAAAGCAAATCCGATAAGCCCCAGGGCATCTGTGATGAGCCCTGGCTTCACCAAGCCAACAGCCGAGGCGAAGAGGACTACCCTTTCATACCATTTTAAATCGGCGAAAAGAAACCCCTGCATGGATGCTGCCAATGCATACATTCCAATGGAGGCAGAGATAAAGATCCATGATGCCTCGATGAAATTCGTATTGATCAGGAGCATCTCGGGTGCAGTGATGAACATAAATGGAAGGAGAAAGGTGCGCATATCGAGACGAAAGGCCTGCCAACCGGTCCTTACCGGGTCGGAGCCCGCAATCCCAGCCGCCGCATAGGCCGCTAAACCTACCGGTGGCGTATCATCTGCCAGAACTCCAAAGTAGAAAATGAAGAGATGGATGGCAATGATCGGCGTACCCGGTGCCATGGTCTGAAGGGCTGGTGCAACGATGGTGGCTAAGATGATATAGGTCGGCGTGGTCGGTACACCCATTCCGAGAATAAGACAAGCAACCATCGTTAAGAAGAGGCCCAAAATGAGGTTCCCTCCTGCAAATCCTGTAATAATCGCTGTCATATTGAGCCCAAGGCCGGTGAGTGTTACAACTCCCACGATAATACCTGCGCAGGCACAAGTCACGGCCACGCCTGCCATGGTTCTCGCTCCTTGAAACATCGCACTGATTAAATGTCCCAAAGATTCGGCAACGGGGTCCAAAGCCCCTTCGGATGAAATACTCAGCCCTGAATTCCTCCTACCGATCAGTCTTCCAATGCTTCTCTTCAAACCCATCAACAGGTGGATACCCATTGCTGACACCACCGCCATACACGCAGAGGTAAGCGGGGTGTAGTGTAAGTAAATAAGGTAGAAAAGGAGAACGACAACAGGGATGAAGAAATGGATCCCTTTCAAAAAGGTTGACAAAAATTTGGGAAGTTCGCTTCTTGGCAATCCCTTGATCCCATTTTTTACGGAAAGAAGATGGACGGCTCCGAGAAGTGCCAATTGATCGATCACGGCTGGCAGTGCCGCAGCTTTACAAACCTCGAGATAGGGAATGCCTAACCATTCAGCCATCACAAAGGCGGCAGCCCCCATGACAGGAGGCATAATCTGACCATTTCCACCCGCAGCGGTCTCAATCCCCCCTGCCACCTCGGCACTAAATCCTACTTTCTTCATCAAGGGAATGGTCATCGTTCCTACGGTAGCCGCATTGGCAATGGAACTTCCTGTGACTGTGCCCATGAACCCACTGGCTACCACCGAGGCTTTGGCAGGCCCCCCGCGGGTATGGCCGAAGAGAGAAAAGGCAAGATTGATCAGATACTCTCCTGCTCCCGTCCTTTCAAGGACTGCACCAAAGAGGACAAAAGCGAAGACAAAGGTTGAAGAAACCCAGATGGGAATTCCAAAGATTCCTTCCATTGTTAAGTAGAGATGATCGACCACCCTCCGGATGCTATATCCCCGATGGGCTAAAAGATCGATCGGAATATATGGGCCGATAAAAGCATAAAGGATGAAAATTCCAGCAATAAGGGGAAGAAATATACCCACCGCCCTCCTCGCTGCCTCTAAAATCAGGAGGATGGTCAGGACCCCCATGACCAAATCTAAAGGAGTGGGATTGCCAATTCTCTCAACCAACTGTTGATAAAAAAGTCCTACATAGATGGCGACCCAGCCGGCAACCCCTGCCAGGATGAAATCATAAAATGGGATTGTTTTCTTTTTCGATCCTTTGAACATGGGGTAGAAGAGAAAACAGAGGGTGAGAGCAAAAGAGAGATGAACAGACCGCTGGAGGGTAGCGGTGAGTGTTCCAAAGGCAGCAGTATAGAGCTGGAAGCAGGACATGGCAAAGGCAATCCCGAAGGCAATGGAGTAAGGAATCCCTGAAAGTCTGCGTTCTCCATACTCAGCCTTCTCGAGACGTTCCTCTGCTTCTTTGGCCAGTTCCTGATCAACAATGACCTTCTTCTCTTCTATACTCAATCCTCACCTCCACCTCTGAAATGAGAGTAGGATTTCCAACCATCGCTCAAAGAATTATAAGTCAATAAGGGTCGCCCTAAAAAGGATGGGGAAGAGCTTGACGGAAACTTCGAAGATTTCACCCTCTCTCATTTTCGATCCCAAATCTAAAACCACTTCTTCAAATTTAAAGCAAGGCCTATTCATCGAAGAAAAAATAAAGGAAAACTTTTCGAGTCGACCTCCCCCCTTTACTCCCATCCATCCCTTTCCTATGATCTTCTCCCCCTGAGAAGAAGGAAGTCCCGGTCCATAAGAGGGATAACGCGTCTCCAGGATATTTAAAAAGCCATCCTTATCAATTTCAAAGCTCACCTCTACCGGAATCTTTTCGACAGAATGGATGTAGCGAAAAAGGAAAAGCTCTCCTGAGATAACTTTCTTTCTAAAAAATACTTCCCTTCTATTCTTTTCTTTAATCTCAAGGACCGATACAGGGAAAAAGGCAACGGCGAGAAGAAAAATGATGAACAAAAGTAGAAGAAATTTCTTTTCTCTCATAAGAAAAGGCCGTCCCCAAGGCCATGGCAACCAGGGGGGCGGCCTCTATCACCTCACTATTTTACCATTCCCTTTTCCTTATAAAATTTCTCAGCTCCAGGATGAAGCGGAATCGGCATACCGATCAAGGCTTTCTCCAGTTTCACCTCTTTCCCCTTGGCGTGAGCCGTTTCAATCGTTTTAATGTTGTCAAACATCGCCTTGACAATCCGATACACAATATCTTCCTCCAACTCTGACTTTGCCGCCAAGATCGCTATTACAGAAACGGTCAGCACATCTTTGTCCGTCCCCTTATACACTCCACCAGGCACTTTATCCTTCGCGTAGTAGGGATACTTTTTGATCAAAGCCTCAACCTGCGGACCTTCGATAGGAACAATGACGCATTCTGTCATCAGCGCTGTATCCGTTAAACCAGGAGCACCCACTCCCACTGTATAGAAGGCGGCGTCGATTCGATTATCTTTCGTATAATCAGACGACTCAGTGGCTGTTAGTCGCTCTACTTTTCCGAGGTCATCTAATTTCATTCCGTAAGCCTCAAGAATCTGGATAGCATTCTGTTCGGTCCCGCTACCCAAAGGACCTATGGCGACCCTCTTCCCTCTGAGATCCTTAACCGAACGGATCTTCGCATCCTTCCTGGCCTGGATCTGAACATGTTCCGGATATAGAGAAGCCAGTCCTCGGATATTCGGTACGGGCTTGTCAAACATGGGTTTTACCCCTTTGAGGGCGTAAAAGGCTATGTCATTCTGAAGGATCGCCAAATCCGCGTCGCCGGATGCGATTAACTTGGCATTGGCAACGGAGGCCCCGGAAGATTCCACGGTAATCTTGATATCAGGAAGTTTTTCATGAGCAATTCTTGAAATCGCCCCTGCCAATGGAAAGTAAACACCCACAACCCACCCTGAGGCAATGGATACATATTTTCTCGCGCTGTGTGCAAGATCAGGACGCAGCGGGGAAATCATTACCGCCATACTTAAAACCAATACCCCAATGAACAATCTTTTTCTCATCACGACTCCTCCTCCTTTCTTTTGTAAAAAAATGTAATTTCAAATAGTTAGCCATACCAACTTTTTGTTTCTCACCCCCTTTCTCCAAGCACTACCTTTTTATCTCAATCCATCTAACTTGTCAACAAACCTTTTGTGAGCTTCCCCTCCTCTAAGGAGGACAACAAAGTTGATGGAAGGGACAAAATCATTCCCATTCCATTCAGAATGTGTTATTAAAATCGTTAGAGTTGGAGGCTGAGCAAATGGACAACCTTTTCGATATCTACCGTCAGAAAACACCTTCTTCAGAAAGTCTCTTCAAGCGCGCCAGGGAAGTGATGCCAGGGGGAATCTCTCACAATGTTCACTTTTTTCCCCCCTACCCCTTCTTTCTGAAAAGAGCAAAAGGGTCCAAAATCTGGGATGTGGATGGAAATGAGTACGTAGACCTCTGGATGGGTCATTACACCCATATTCTAGGCCATCACCCCGACGTCATTGTCGAAGCAGTTCAACGGCAGGCCAAAGAAGGCATCCATTGGGGCATCGTCTTTGAGAAACAGGTTGAGTGGGCGGAACTCATTCAGGAGTTGGTTCCCAGTGCAGAGATGGTCCGATTCTGTTGCTCCGGGACAGAAGCAACGATGTATGCCGTGCGGCTTGCACGTGCTTACACGGGGAAGAAAATCATACTCAAGATAGCAGGCGGCTGGCACGGGGCCAACGCAGACCTGACGGTGGGCATCAAAGCGCCCTATGAAAAAGAAGAGAGCCTTGGCCTCTTTCCGGAACTCCGGCAATATACGAAGATCATCTTTTTTAACGACCCCTCAAAATCCCTTGAGATCATCGAGCAAAACAAGAAAGATCTGGCAGGCATTATTCTTGAACCTGTCATTGGCGAGGGCGGCTTCATCCCGGCCACGATGGAATATCTAAAGAGGCTAAGGTCCGAGACAGAGAGACTGGGAGCCCTTCTCATCTTTGACGAAGTGATTTCAGGATTTCGAGTTGCCCTGGGTGGAGCCCAGGAAAGATTCGGGATCATTCCAGACCTGACGACCTTAGGGAAAATTATGGGTGGGGGATTTCCCGTCGGGGCCGTGGTAGGAAAAAAAGAGATCCTCGAGAAGACTTCTCCTGAAATCAAGGGAAACAAGTGGGAAAAGACAATGATCGGCGGGGGCACTTTTTCTTCTCATCCGTTCACTGCGGCAGCCGGGATGGCCATGCTGCAATACCTGAAGGACCATGCGGAAGAGGTTTATCCTAACCTGGAGGCCAAGGGGGAGAAAATCCGAAAAGGCGTTCAGGAAGCCTTTCATCAACAAGGACTGGAGGCCATGGTCACGGGAATCGGCTCGCTCTTTCAGACCCATTTCCCGTTACACAAAGGAGTGATACTCAATTCACCTCACTCCATCAGCCAGTTTACCGATCTCGAGAAAAGAGAGGTTGAGTTTCGTGTCCGAATGCTGACGAAAGGCGTCCATGTGATGCATGGCGGGGGCAGTTTATCGCTGACCCACTCGGACGGCGATATCGAAAAAATCATCGAGGCCACGAGGGAAGTGGCAAGAGAAATGGCTGAAGGTTGGAGGTCAGAGGCTGGAGGTTAGAGGCTGGAGGTCGGACGTTCAAGAATTGAATCTGTCATTGGGAACCCTGTGTTACAGGGACAAGTAATCTCGAATTAAGCCTGAGGAAGTCTTAGAATATTATTAAAGGGGGGGCGGTTTTGGAGATACGGCCATGGTAAAAGAAGAAAAGATTGGTGTGATTGTCGTCGATGTTCAAGGGGACTTCACCCAATTCAAGAGCGGTTCTCTTGCGGTAGAAGACACCGGTCAAGCCTACATCAAAACCGTTGGCGACAATACCAGGAAACTGAAGGCGGCGGGTTTCCCGATCTATGCCACCCAAGACTGGCATCCCGCAAATCACGCCTCTTTCTTCACCAATCATCAAGGTAAGAAGGCCTTCGACGTCATTAAGCTTCATGGAAAGGA
>CAYMTD010000106.1:0-7262 GCA_964393245.1 uncultured Syntrophaceae bacterium | reverse complement strand
GAACTCCATCTCTTCTTTTTTCCTTTATGACGTGGAACGTTTCGCCGGGGAAATCCGGGCCAACTTTTCTATGGATGCCTTCAAATCGCAATATCCCAGGCCTGACCCAGCTTTCCCCGTTTCCGCTTCACTTCAGGGGAGGAAAGAACCGGGGATTCATTACTTATTGGATGGTTTGAATATTCGGTGCGCCTGTTAATTCCAACAAACCTGTTCGAAATACTTGAAAGCTATGAGATCGATTTCGCTCCGGAACCATATGGAGCGATATTTCGCGAGCAGCGGAGATTTTTGATAACCCGCCAGAATAATATCCTGCTTTTCTAAGTTCTTGTTCAAGTGCCTCCCATGTTCCACCTGTAATCGAATCGGGGTCCCGGTATTTAGCCTTACCCCCAAGTTTCGACGAAATCCGAGGGTATGCACCATTTAGTGCCACAATGTCCCCGAAAAACCATGCCTCCAATTCCTCAATGGCAAGACGATTCAGAACCTGAATGTTAGAACTGTTTCTTGCCACTGTTTTAGTCACCAAGTTAATATTTTGGGCGATATCCTCTAGTTGGGCTTTAAGCTGCCTACAATCTTCATCATCGGCGTCGATCAAAACAACAATCCGCCAGTCTACCGGCAACCAGGCCTTATATCCTCTAAACCTATTCGGCAACTTTTTAAGAAGATCTTGTTTCCCTTGATGTGGATGAATTACAAAAGAAGCTTTCGTTTCTAATATCTTGGGTAGAATATTTGAGAGTTCTGCCTCCGCTGAAGGTTCTTCAACCAAGAATTCAATGTGCATGTAAAGCTATCCTTCCATTTTTGCGTTCTTATTTCCTGACTCCTTTGGGCCACCTGCCGCTGTCAGAGGATCGCCTATCTCAAAGTAACCTTCCATCCAAAGATGTCCTAATAGGGCCCCTTGATTCATGAATTCTTTTATCCCGCGCATATCAGAAACCTTCTTAGCTTGAGCGTAGCCATTCCTGTCGCGATAAAGCACCCACAATTCCTCGGATCTTAATCCGTTTACGAAGAATGGGGAATGAGTTGTAACCATTAATTGAGTACGGGCTGATGCTTCCCGACATTCCTCAGCCAGTTCGGGCAGTAATCGAGGGTGAAGATGATTCTCTGGTTCTTCAATACCAATCAATTGAGGTGGTTCAGGATCATAGAGAACTGTCAGGTATGCTAACATCTTTAGAGTTCCATCAGAAGCAAATTTAGCCAAAATTGGC
Organism: uncultured Syntrophaceae bacterium; assembly: GCA_964393245.1. Classification (GTDB taxonomy): domain Bacteria; phylum Desulfobacterota; class BSN033; order BSN033; family UBA1163; genus CAYMJV01. The sequence continues at coordinate 6,024 of CAYMTD010000106.1, read as the reverse complement.
CGATCAAAAGGAGCATCCTTTATTTGTAGCAACAGCCTACCGTCCGCCATTAATTCAGCATCCACTTTCTCCAGCCGAGGGACCCGTCTGGACAATGTTTTCAGTATTTGATCTAATCTATCTTCGTGCTGTTCCTTTAGAAATTGAATTACATTCGGGAGATTATCACCGGTCGCCGATAGCCTTTCTTGTGGCCCCGCTTCAGGGGTAACTCGGGTATTATCCGCTGTAAGGTAAGAAAGGTACCATCCCGTGATAAAACGACGCAGTGCACTGACACGAGGGTGCTTTGCAAACTGCCCAAGGGTGTTCACGGCGATCATTTCTGGGGAGTCCAATCGCTCCTCGATACGTTGGTCTCGTTCATCGGGTGCTTCTCCTGTAATGACGCGTCCAGCCCCCTTTTCGAAATCAAGAAACCTGAAAGGTTTTCCCCTTTGTCCTCGACGCCATTGGAGCCATTCCTCGGCCACATATGGGCCTCTACGTTCTTCGTTGATGGAAAGATGATATGTAATGATGGGGGAATTCGGTTTCTCACGATATTTCAACTCAAAAACTATCGGTCCCTCAACCCCCCGCGTGCGTAGTTCCTTAAACCTCCCCCTCTTATCCCATGCTTTTCTTAAACCAACAGAAAAACATTCGGACAGAAACGCAAAAACATCAAAGACCGTAGACTTGCCACTTCCATTAGGGCCCAAAAAAACAGTTAATGGAGTAAGCCCTTTAAGCTGTAGTTCCCTCAGTGCTCGATAATTCTTCACTGATAGCTCTTCAATTCGTGGCACAAACTGCCTGTTAAATTTGCCCATAATTCACCCCATTTCTCTCGTAGCCTTCACCTTTTGTCTTCAACGATTTTTATTTCTGCTTCGGTTAAGCCATAAAGTTTATAGACAATTTGGTCGATGAGCCAGTCGGTTTTGCGGAGTTTCTCTTCTAAAACCAGATTGGAACCCGTCCCCAATTACATCTTGCTGTCTAATAGTCCTTTAACTCATTAACCCTATATAACTTACAAGTTTCAGATCAGGTTCTTCTATCGCAGTAACTGGTCTTTCAACGGGTGTTATAGGGTGCTTATCCCTAAAATCTCGTAGGCTGATAATTAATGCCTCCTCAGAAAGCGCTCTATTACTCCATAGCTTTCTTAAGTCTCGAAGATAAATATCCGGAAGAGGTGTTGAGAAATACTCTAAGAGGTCTGAGACCTTATTCCCTAATACCTGAAGCCAATTGACAATTTGGTTCTGAGGGCTTTTAAGTTTTGGAGGTTTCAAAGTTGCTGTTCTAAGGCGGGCAAGGATATGATCTTTTATCTTGTCAATGATCTCATAGGGATCAAAATCCATCTCAACCCGCGGTTCATCTTTTTTGCACCGAATCAGACGTATCACCTCTAACTTATTTTCAGAAATTTTATCTGAATTAAGATCATAATAACACCAGTAATGACGTTCCTTGTCTTTAAAAGCAGCAAAAAGCCCTCGTTGACCTTCTTTTCTAAAACCACTCCCCACCCCGTTAGGTATTCTTCTTATCCTCTCCTCTCCTATCTCCTTTATATATTCAAGGAGCTCTTCCTTCAAAAATTCCCCTATTGCTAATTCAGAAATTCCCTCCAACTCATCTAAGACTTCTGCTTTTCCAGCAAATAAATCTCTAATATAACCAAAATCTTTAGGACTGGGGGTTTCCCCAAGGATTGAGGCATCCAGCCCAACACTTCGATTAATGGCTTCAAGTTTTGTATAAAGGCGCTGTAAAATCCCTAAAATTGACTCAAGTGCATCTTCTGGAAAGAAATTATAAAGATAAATAAAAGCGTGAGGAGATTTTAAACGATCTATTCTACCTATTCTCTGAACTAAACGAACTGGATTCCATGGTAAATCGTAATTTATGACTGTATCAGCATCCTGTAGATTCTGCCCTTCTGAAAGGACATCCGTACTTAATAGAATCTGTATTTCTTTTTCAGACCCTTTTATATCAGGACGGTCATTTGAAACCGGTGAAAAGCGAATGATTCGATCCTTCCTTTCAAAGGGCTGAACCTCACTATCTGTAATACTAATCTTTTCAGACCGAAGGCCGATTTCATTTAAAAATTTCTCAATATCCTTTCTATCCTCCTTCGATGCCTTTCCTAAAAGCCACTCCTTATTTCCCCCCAGGTATCTATGGAGATAACGCATTGTATCTCTAAAGTACCCAAAAATAATAACCTTCCTCCCCTTTAGTTTTGTAAGCTCATTAATTAAAGCCTGTAATTTAGCGTCTTGCTTGGGATTTATATTTTCAACTTTTTCATATATATTCCTGAGAACCTCAATGTCTTTCTTAACACAGGAACGAATTTTATCTATTTCATAGTCCGCTATGTTAATTGTAGGCAATGTTTCTAAATGCAATTCAAAAGTCCCTTCCTCCTCTTCTTCGAATTCATCAGTTTCAAATTCTTGAAAATATTTCCGGTAGGTCCCTCTATCCAATAGTCGACCTCTATCAAAAACTTCAAGGAACCTTTCCTGAAAGTCGATGAGCCGTTTAAGGCTTATTCTAAATGCCTCCATGCTTGATTCCAGCCTCTTTAACAAGAGAACCTTCAAAATTCCAATGACCGATTCGTTTCTGCCAACCTTCATTAAGTAATCATTTACTTCTTTCTCCTTCCAGCCCTTTGAGAGTAATGTTTCCTTCAGGCCATTAAAAAGCTCGAGTCGAAGCCCCTTCGTCTCTTTTCTGTAGCTTTCGATGTTATAGCTTGCGAGAAGAAGGTTTTCGATGGCATGAGAACATTCCTCATAAATTCCTTGATATGTATCATCAAGGTTATATCGAATGATGTTTAACCTCCGCTCGGGGAAGCTTATTGGTTCGCCATCAATTCTTGCATGGGCGTAATATTTTCTTATGAAGGGTCGACTTCGACGGACAGCAATCTCTTCCAAGAGGTCGTATAGTGTATCTTTGTCTCGATCAGCCTTAAGAAAGTAGCCCCACAAGCTTGCAATACCCGCAGATCTGAAGAAATCATCACTATCCTTAGTGATTAGCCTTAGTTGGTTATAGAGGTCGAAAACATTATTGTTTACAGGAGTGGCGGTTATCAAAACAATTTTCTTGGGTTTTCCCTGTATTATTGTTGAAACGAGATTCTTCCAACATTGGGTTTGGCTGTTACGAAAATTATGCGATTCATCTACGACGATCAGATCATAATCAGCATAGTTCTCGATTGGGAAGTCTCTGCTCACTTTCTCCCGGTGAACGATATCTGCCCTTATCCCTGCATCTCTTAGCTTTGGTTCCCATAAGATATCTTCTAATTGAGCTGGGCAAATGATCAGAGCCTTCTGTCTCAATCGGTAAGCAAAATCATCGAGTATTCTTAAGGCTAAATATGTCTTACCAAGTCCCACAGAATCAGAAAGGATAACCCCTCCATATCGGTCAATTGCCTGTAAGGCCGCCAGATATCCATCTCTCTGAAAATCAGCAAGTATTATAGGGCTCGGTATTTCATCAGTTGGTGATATTTCTGCAAACTTATCTCCAAAATAGGCATACAGGGTTTTCAAATAAACTTCATAGGGTAAATAGTGAGCGGTGAAATCGGAGTAAAGAGATTTCAATTCCTCTTTATAATCTTCGCTTTCATTCCAGAGTTCTTCAAATTTTTTCTTCACTTCAATTACAGCCACCTGCTGTTTCTGGACCATATTGAATTCGGTATTATGAGTTAAACCCGCCTCTGTAAAATTGGAGGATCCTGATATTGCTATTGAGCCGATAATAGGGACTCCTTCAATGATATAGAATTTCCCATGATAAAAGTGTTTCTTGTAGATTTTGACTTGAACATTCTGATTTTCGAGCCACTTTAAGAAATCCTGAATAGAGCCTCTTGCTTCAGGAGAATCCATATTCTCCTCCGCCTCTTGGCGAAGCTCCTCAATGAATAGCTCGGGTGGACGGATGTCATGAGGTGAGACGGCTCTTCCAAGGAGGATCGAGACTTCTTTCGCTCCATTTAATTTATCTTTGATTAATTTAAATCCCCCAAGGTTGAAGTATCCTGAAGCAATATAGACATTCGCCCCAGGGGTAATTACTTCATTCAATATATTCCCTAATTTCCTTTCCGGGGTGCTGTTATCAATAATATCAGGTATTGTCATCTTCCTCGCCCTTGGCGGTCTCTTGATAATATTGAATTAAACCCATGTATCGCTTAACCGAAGTCACTATATCCGCCTCCCTCTTGTCTTTAAATAACTTTTTCCTCATCGCTTTTGTTATAGAGTTATCCGCCAATGGTGGATGGCTATCATATAATGCATCAAGAAATTTAACGATTTCGATTTGACCATCCTTTTCAAAAATTACCTCATAAAAAGGTAGCAAAATATTGAAGAAAATCTCTAACCCCCTTGCCTGGCCAATGCCTTTGAATGATATGATTCTATTTACAATTTGTGAGGCATTCTTTTTATTTAAAGACGAAGTAAAGTTCTCTTGAATCCTTTGCCTGAAAAATTCATAAATTCCATTTTCACAGGATTCAGAAAAGAAACCGGAAATACTTTTAATCCTTCTTTCAGGAAAGTTCGGAGGCCTCACCCCCTGATATTTCCAGACATTCTTTTTCATTTTTAAAGAGACATCAAAATCTTTTGGCAATCCATTTTTTGAAGTTACAAGACCACCTCTATAAAGAAGTGCTTTCTCAATTATTTCTTGATCTTTAAATTTACAAATTTCTGAATAGGGAAGGATCATTGCCAATTCTTGAAACTGAATTTTATTCTTTTTGTATCCTAAAGAAAGCATAATCTCCCGATACACGGCCTCATCAGGCACCGCAATCTTTAGCAGATTTCTCATCCTCTCTTTTTTAATTAAAAGCCTTTTCTCACCTAATAAGTCAAGAGAGGGTTCAATATCTTTTTCGGATAGCTTCCTTATCAAATTGGGCTTTGATTCTAAAGATTCCATGTGTTGTAGCGCAACCCCTCAGGGTTGATTTGAGCAAGGCTAAAGCCCTGCGCTACGTATTAAACGATTTAAACCGTTGCCTTTCCCTCCTTGAGTTCATATAGGATGCTTTTAGGTTCAGTAACATGTTCAGATGCATCGAGAATTTCAATAGAAACTATCTTACCTTCATGGTCATAATCCACAATAATCCCTTCTCTTAATTCGTCGCTTTCAGCAATTGCTTTTTCCTTCAAGATGAGATTTAATGTATCAGTTTCAGGGTCATATATAACCTTCATTTCACCATCTCCTCCTTCCAGTATTTTTCTATCTTTGATGTCTTATAAACCGTTATTACAATGAAACTTCCAATGATTTCTTTACCAATAACCCTTAAAAGCATTTCCTTTTGCTCAATACTATTTGTATATTTGCTTTGAAAAACTACCTTTCCTTTTCTTGTTATACGGCGTTGATCAGGATTTGTAATAACATTTTTAGCCTATTCTTCGGAAATTTGGCGTCTATTCATCTCGAATCTTGCATGCTCTGTAAAAATAATCTCCATCCTATAAACTCTTTGCCTTAACAAGCCTGTTTTTAACAAGTTCAACCACTGCCCTATAAACCTCAAGTTGTTCCTCTTCCGTTAATCCCAATGCCTCAAAAACAATCTTATCAAGTTCCCTTCGGTCAGGAAGGACTTTGTCAAGTGAGATTTCATTAGGATCAACAAATTCGTATGGGTGTTCTGGATGTTTACAATGACGTTCGTGACAAAGAGAGAAACCAAGTTCTTCAAAAATGCTTTTAATTTCATGTTGTCCAATTTTGTTAAATGTAGAAATCAACGATTTATATTGGGATAATTGCAAAGAATTTGGGTTTAAGATAAGTAATTTTGAAACTTCATAAGTTTGAACTTTTAGTAACCCTCCTCCAAAAGGGGCTCTACCCCCAAGCTCACAAAAAATTTGCGTTATTGGGACGGAGGCCAGTGCCGCAACTAATTCTCCAACATCCCCTAATTCTTGGAAG
>CAYMTD010000105.1:0-7278 GCA_964393245.1 uncultured Syntrophaceae bacterium | reverse complement strand
ACTATAGGATTGAACCAGGCCTCTATGCATTGGGAGTACCCGATGAGAAATCCCCTGTCTTAGTAACGGCCAATTACAAAATGAGCTTTGACAAGCTTCGTAAGGAGTTACCCGACCGGAATTTCTGGATCCTTGTCCTTGATACAAAAGGTATCAATGTTTGGTGCTCGGCGGGAAAGGGTACCTTTGGAAAGACGGAACTTGTGAATCGGATCGCATCAAGTGGCCTTTCCCAGATCGTTTCACACCGAGAATTGATCCTCCCTCAACTGGCTGGTCCGGGAGTTGCTGCCCATGAAGTAAAGAGACTGTCCGGATTCAAAGTGATTTACGGCCCCATCCGGTCAAAAGACTTACCTGCTTTTCTGGATAGCGGGCATAATGCGACACCGGAAATGAGGCTTAAAACCTTTCCACTTTGGGAGCGGATGGCACTCATTCCAATGGAGCTGGTCAGTGCTATGAAAGTTGGACTCGTCCTGACGGGAGTTTTCTTCTTTTTGGCTTTCATCTGGAGATCTGGTGAAGCAACGGCAGTTGCCTTTAGCCATGGTCTCTTCTCGGCGCTGGCCCTTTTTATTGCGATTGTGGCGGGTGCGATCTTGTCCCCTCTGCTACTGCCATGGCTGCCAGGCCGAGCCTTTTCACTCAAGGGTTCCGTGCTTGGCCTGATCGCTGCCTTTCTACTGGTAGCCTTTTGCTTCAAGGAGTTTGATACCCTGGGGGGCAGGGTTGAGATGTTCGCTTGGGTTCTTCTCATCCCTGCAGTTTCAGCTTATCTCGCGATGAATTTTACCGGATCCTCCACTTATACGTCCCTTTCGGGGGTGAAGAGAGAGATGCGTTGGGCTTTACCTTTCGAGATCGGGGCTGTAGTGATTGGCCTCCTTCTATGGATTGCATCACACCTCATTGCATAAGGAGCTAACAATGATGGGTCAATTGATGTACCTCAAGGATGTGACCACTCTAAGACTCGAACAGGAGAAATGTGTCGGCTGCGGTACCTGTACCCTTGTCTGCCCCCATGCTGTCTTGAGTCTAACAAACGGCAAAATTGAGATCACGAATCGCGATGCCTGTATGGAGTGCGGAGCCTGTTCCCGAAATTGCCCTGTTGATGCTCTTAGCGTGCGTCCAGGGGTGGGTTGCGCAGCTGCGGTGATCAACTCCAAGCTGGGACGCAAAAATTCTTCCTGCTGTTGCACGGTAGATGTGGAGAGTGGATCTCCTAATCCATCAGAATGTTCTCAAAGTGCTAACACAACAAGCTGCTGTTAGCCTCCGTGGAGTTCAGAACCAAACCTGTCACGTCATAAACTGAATTTAATAAGGGGTGGGGCAAAAGCCCTACTTCCCACTTACACTCACGTCCTTCGTCTCTCTCCTATATTTTAGCCGAATGGATGACACCATTATTTTCTTTCTGATTTTTCACGCTTTCTGAGGGGTTACACAGGGTTCAATTTTTCTCTTGACATACGTAGGAAATTGATTTATTAATGGTCTACATATGTATACCTATTGAGGAAATAGCAGGTGGAGAAAAATTTGACATCAACGCAAAAAAAGGTGTTCGATTTTATAAGGGATTTCTCCCTAAAGAAGGGGTATCCCCCTACGCTCCGGGAGATTGCCTCTCACTTCGGCTTGAAAGGACCTCGAGGGCCTCAAAAGACTCTCGGTATTCTTGAAAGAAAAGGGTGTATACGAAAGACCCCTGGTGGTTCGAGGGCCATTGAGATAATTGGGGAATCAATTTCTCGGAGCCGTCCGCTCTCCCTACCGATCGTTGGAAAGGTCAAAGCAGGGGAACCCGTCTTGGCCAACGAGAATGTTGAGGGTTACATCAACTTCGATCGAAATCTTGTCTCATCGGAAGATGTCTTCCTTCTTCGGGTTCAAGGGGATAGCATGATCGAAGCCCACATTCAAGATGGAGATTTTGCTTTAGTGAAGCCTCAAAAGGATGCCGAGAATGGAGAGATCATTGTCGCATTGGTCGATGACGAAGCGACGATCAAAAGGATCTTCAAGGATAGGGATTTGATTCGACTGGAACCAGCCAATCCCACGATTGAACCCATTGTGATCAAAAAGGGAGAGAAGAAAGTCACGATTGTCGGAAAGGTAATTGGGATATTTAGGAAAATATAGGAAACGTTCGGAGTAATTTGTTCGGAGTTCGGAGAAAAACCGAATGCCAAGGGTTTTTTAAAATCATTTTCTTACTCCGAACTCTGAACTCCCAACTTTAATTTATGGACCGTGTGGTTCTACACATCGATATGGATGCATTTTTTATCTCGGTGGAAGAGAGGGATGACCCTTCCCTCCGGGGGAAACCCGCTGCGGTCTGTGGCTCCCTTTCTCGTAGTGTTGTAACCTCGGCCAATTATGAGGCAAGGCCTTTTGGAATTCGGGCGGGAATGCCGGTTCAGGAGGCAAAAAGGAAATGCCCTTCATTAATTCTGGTGGAAGGAAACCATGCGAAATATACCGAAACCTCCGCCCGCATCTTTTCTATCTTGAAGGATTACACGCCCCTCGTAGAGGTTGCCTCCATTGACGAAGCCTACCTGGATGTGACTCAATCGCTTCCTCTCTTTAAATCTCCCCTCTTCATCGCTCAATCGATCAAGGAGAGGATTCGAAAACAAGAACAATTAACATGTTCCATAGGGATAGCCCCGAATAAGCTCCTTGCAAAACTGGGTAGCCGATTGCAGAAACCGGATGGACTGGTCATCATCGAGAAAGAAAAGGTGGACGAGATCCTCAAGGACCTCCCCGTGTCAAGTCTCTATGGAATCGGTCCCAAACTTGAAGAGGCATTGAAGTCCATTGGCATCTCCACCTGTGGGCAATTAGGGAAAGTTCATGTCTCATTCTTAAAGAAGCGGTTTGGTGTCATCGGTGAGAGGCTTCATGAGATGGGGTTAGGGATAGATGAAAGCCCCGTTGTTCCCTTTGATGAGGAAGAGGATGCCAGGTCGATCAGCCACAGCGTGACCCTGGAAGAGGACACCTTGGATTCGAATCTTTTGAAAAAAGTTCTTCTTCAACTTTCAGAAAGGGTCTCTCGAAGGATGAGAAGGGATGGATATTATGGCAAAAGAGTCGTCCTGACGGTTCGTTATTCCGATTTTTATACTTTCTCGAAGCAAAGGACCCTCTCCAGATGGATCAATAGCGGGAACGAGATATTCCGAGAAGCGTTCGAGATTTTCGAGTCCCTCTCCCATCCAAAACCGATTCGCCTCCTGGGGGTAGGGGTTTCCCTGCTGAAAAAAGAATGGTGCCAGTTGGACCTTTTTGAGAAGAAGGATAAGAAAGAGAAGATGCTTCAAGCCATGGACCGGGTGAACGAACGCTTCGGGGACTGGACCCTGACGTGGGCGGGACTTTATTGAATAATTTTCACTTGACAATTTGCACCGCAATATATTATTTTGTAGTGCAATGCATTTCAAACGAGGTGAATCAGAATGAAATCCCAGTTGACCATCAGATTACCCGACGATTTGGAGGATGATCTGTCAACCTTGAGCAAGAGATTAAGATTGAAGCGATCCGATATCGTTAGGATAGCGCTCGAAAAATTCATGGGGGAGTTTAAATCGAGGGAAGAAACGAAACCCTACGATCGAGTCATAGATATTATTGGGGCTGTCTCGAGTGGTATTTCTGACCTTGGAGAAGCTCATCGGCGGCACCTCGTGAAGAAGATAAAAAAGTATGCGTAATCTCCTTTTCGATACCGGGCCTTTTGTCGCCCTTCTTGACGCGAGCGAGAAGAATCATGAACGGTGTGTAGAATTCTTTGAAGAGTTCAAAGGTCAGCTTTTTACGACCGAACCGGTTCTTACGGAGGTTCTCTATCTATTAGGTCCTTCGATCAAATCACAAAGACTTGGTGTTGAGTTTATTCTTAAAGGTGGTGCAATCCTTGTTCCACAATCCGCGAGCAGCCTTAAAAGGGGACTTGAGTTGATGGAAAAATATAAAGATGTCCCGATGGATTTCGCAGATTCAACCCTTGTGGCACTTGGGGAAGAGATGGAAATAACGGAGATCTTTACATTAGATGTTAAAGGCTTTAGCACGTACCGTATGCATGGTAAGAAGGCCTTCAGATTATGGCCAGCATAATAACGTGTCCTGCCCGACATTTGAGCTGACGGATAGCGTCAAGATAACCCTTCTTGCAAGTTCCTGCCTGTTCCGCTGAATCATTTTTTGCAGGTCTTTAAGAACTCCGGAGGGGTTAATATCTTAATCCCCATATATTCACCGATTGATTTTAATCCCCTGTCCCCTGTCACAATAGCCTCTGCTTTTAGCGCCACGGCACATTCTATGAATTTATCATCGTCAGGGTCATCTTTAACTGCGTTTATCTTTGGTGTCTTTGTCGTAAAGAGGATATTGAGCCCTTTCGCAAACAAGGAAAGAAGTTCCCCAATCTCACTTTCCTCCTTTAACCCCACCCTCTGCAGAACATCGATGTATTCATCAAGGATATCCTTTGATATGCAAAGGATGATCTCTGTATCTCTCCAGAGGTCGATGACCTTCTTGGGATTACCCCCAAAAAAGGAAGAGACAAAGACATTCGTATCGATGACAACCCTTATCATCGACTTTTTCTCGATTCCTTGATCGCCCTATTGATATCCCTTTGGCTGATCCCTTTGGCTGTCAATTTTTCTCCAATTCGATCCCACAGGTTATCAATATAGCTACCAATGTCCTTCTCCTTGATGTAGTCTTCAATGAGATCCCTTACCATCTGGCTTGTCGTCTTGCCCTCCACTCTGGCAAGTTTAACGAGCCTGTTCTTCATCTCGGAATTTATCCGGATTATCATCTGGGTTGTCATAGGGTACCTCCAAGCCGAATGTATATTTTGTATATAGTATATATCAACTCAAGGGAATTGTCAACTTTTCGGCTCTGGCATGAACAACAGGGAGGAGCCTACGCTAAACTTGATAACGTCTGTTTTGTCAAATGTTGACTTTCACAAATAACGCAAAGGAGGGGATTACTATCGTAGTGCTTCCAGTAATTTTTCGACTTGATAATCGGATTTCTGGGCGGCTTCCTCCAGCCTTTGGATTATCACGTAACAGCCTTTGAAATCTTCTGCCCCCTGGTTAGCCAGACGTTCGGGGTCAGAATTGATTTCTACTACTGCCAACACCCTTAGCCACCAAAGCAGGTCATCAAACGCTTCCCTGTTAAACCAGAGGATGTCGTTATAACGATTAATCTGTAAGAATTGTTGAACTTCGCTGTCTTTCAGAAGAGAGTCTAAAACCCTGTATGCACTTCTCTCTTCAAACCATTCCTGGTGGCTGGTTAGCAATTTGGTCAAGGCAACTGCTCTCAAGGCAGCTTCTTGATCTAATCCTAACCCCTGCAATACATCTGCGATGGTTTTTCCCAGCCTCCATTCGTCAATCCAGCTACGGCTTACCTCTGGAAAACCTTTTTGACCGACCACTTTCCCGAGGGCATGGACGAATAGCCAACCCAATAGGGTCCAGAATCTTTCTTTCGTAACCTCTTTCGCGTCGAACCCTGGAAGCTGGCTGGAAATAAGAGGAAAGCGGAGAATAACCTCCAGTTTCTGTCTAACTTCTCTGGCGATGGGTCTCTCTTTTTCTTCGCCGCCACTAAATTTTTTCGCTTGCACAAGGAGATTGATCATCTTCTGTTCTGTCTCATCCATGATGGCTTGGTCTGGCTTGATATCGGCCTGAAAGATCCGTGCGTCGCTTAATCGGCGAAAAAGATTCGGATTGACCAATTCTCTAAAGGCGTGCTGGAGAGGTTGGAGCAAGATTTCTTTAAAAACGTCTTCAACACTGGGTGCCCCGCGGCCACTTAAATAATTTGCTATTTGAGCGTACTGCTGCCACTGGTTGTCACGAACTTCCCGAAAATCCATAAAGACATGATATTTGTAGGCATCCAGTTCCACATACAGACCTTTATCACACAATTCCTGGCTGTTTCGGATGTACTCAAGGCCGGTCACATGGTCGCGAAAGAGTGTAAAATAGGTCCCATCAGGGGTCAGTCCCAGACCTTCTCCCAGGGTCTTTTGAATCAGCCTGCGCACCTCCCCCTCTCCAGTCTTCACGGAATAGGCAACGGACGTCCGCACCCATCCCCGCGCAGAGGCATATTTGTTATGGTAGATGACCAGCGCCTTTTCATCACCTGTGGCATTGGAATAGGCAAAGACGTCTTCATTCACATAACCTTCAGGAGCGAAGAAATCGTAAAGCAAAAAATTTTTTACATCGGCAAAGAGGTGGCGGCGCTTCATCAGGGGAAAGATCTCTCGCTCATGGCGTCTTATGAACTCCCAGTCCGGCCGCTCGTCCCACTTCGCGTATCGATATTCCATCCCGTATTTTTCAGCAAACCCCTCGATCTGGCCGTGACCAAACATGGGAAGTCCGGGCATGGTGACCATCATCGTACACACACCGAAATATTTATCTCCTTTCCCGAACTGGGCTAAGGCCGTCTCCTCATCCGGATTGCTCATGAAATTGACAAACCGCTTGAGGACTTCTGGGTTGAACTCCAGGGTATTCTTCATCACGCTACGGTATTTGGAATTCTCCTCATCCTTGAGCATATTCATGAAGGCGCTGTTATAGACCCGGTGCATTCCAAGGGTTCGAACAAAGTAACCCTCCAATAACCAGAAGGCTTCAGCCAGAAGCAATGTCTCGGGTGCCTCTTGAGCGACACGATCCACGACCTGACGCCAGAATTCCTCAGGCATGAGACGATTGAACTCTGCTCTCGTCATGCCATGCTCCGCCCGCGACGGAATAGCTCCACCCGTTCCCGGCTCCGGAAACCACAGTCGCTGATAATGCCTCTTGGTGAGAGTCATGGCCGCATCAAAACGGATGATGGGAAATTTCCGTGCGACATGGAGGATCGTTTGAATTACAGCCTCCCGGACTTCTGGATTCAGGCAATTCAACTGGGCAGTGTCATTCCATGGCATGTGAGTCCCATCATTCCCATGATAGATGTAGCTCTCTTTCCAGTTTCGGCGATCCACCCTTTTGAATACGACGGCCGCATCGCTTCTGTCAAAATAGTGATCCTCGAGATAGATACCCACCTCTGGATGCCATGACAGATCTGGTCCGCCGAATCGATAAGCAGGGAAAGGACTGTAATCAAGGGAGATGAACCACTCGGGATGTTCAATGACCCATCGAGAATCGATTCCCACATGGT
>CAYMTD010000104.1:5175-7322 GCA_964393245.1 uncultured Syntrophaceae bacterium | reverse complement strand
GCGAAGCGCCCTGCAGCACGCTCAGGGCTGAATGCTCACTCTCAACCTCGACAAGGTCGGCATCCAAAAGACCGTCAGCGATAATTTGAGAGATGTACTCAACCAGTGGCGTCTGAGGGGTAATCGGATAAGCAGCCACTATCATGGGCCTGGAAAGCATGGCGCCCAAAGCAGCAGCTTTATTCCCATCGACCACAACGATCTCTTCCATCCTCTACTCCTCTTCTTCCAATACCATCGTGATCGCATGCCTGGGGCACTCGGTTGCACAAATCGCGCACCCCTTGCAATACTGAAGGTCGGCACCCAGGTGGGTCTTGTAGTCCCGTATCGATTGCGTCGAGCAATAAAGCCAGCAGGTTCCGCAACGCACACATTTCTTTGGATCCGTGACAGGCCTTTCAGTCCTCCATTCCCCAGTCTTTACGACATAGAGCTCAGTCCCCACAGGACAAAGAAAGCGTCGTTTCGCCGTCTTATCCACTAAATCCCTCTTCTGCTACACTGAAGCCATCAACCCCTTCCCATCGGCCGGGGTGCCACTTCCTTACTTCCTCATCTCTAAATCACAATTGAATCACCCTGGTCTGTTGAAATCCAGCCTCAGCCGCCTTCAGGTTTTTTTCTCCGATTTCACCCGGCCAGGTCTCTCGAATGCTCTGCATAACCGAATCAAGACCTACCCATCCTGTCGTTGCCACAAAAGCGCCCAACATACAGCTATTCGTTATAGGGTTTCCTAGAATCTCTAAGGAGATGCGGATCGCATCCACACATCCCACCCTCCCGATCCTGGATGGGATTTCCAATTCGCTCAAGGGCTTGCGGGTGCTCAGAATCAAAATCCCTCCCTCTTTCAAACCCTGATAGATCTCGGGAGACCGCTTTAGGGCAGGGTCCATGACCACGACGCAATCCGGGGAGTAGATCTGCGTCTTCTCTCGAAGGGGATGATCATCAAACCGTAGAAAGGCTGTAACCGGAGCACCCCTCCTCTCAAAACCAAAGTAGGGGATCGCACTCGAATATTTCTTTTCTTCGGTGAAGGCCTTCACCAAGACCACCGAAGCAAGGACAGTCCCCTGCCCTCCCCGGCCATGAAAACGTATCTCTTTCATAGAACTATCTATAAGATTAAAATCTTCATGATTCAAGAAGAGATTTCTCTGAGGTAGGGACACGAAAAATCGCGATAAATTTTAATCAACCTGTCTTTCCTTGTCAATGATTTGTGCTTGTCTCCTCGGTTGTGACATGTTAAGATCCTTCTCAAATGGATGACGATTGAATTCGGGAAAGACATCGACCTCTACGTTTACTACCAAAATGAAAAGAGGAGCTTTCGCCTTCCGAGGGATTGGAATCTCATCGCCGCTGAAGACAGGCCGCCCATCGCAAGGGTTTCTGATCCGATAGGAGAGATCAGATGTGCCCTCGACCAACCCATCGGTTTGGCCCCGATGAGATGAGCGCATTGTCCAGAAAATATTTCCTATGGCTTCCATCTTAGGCATTGAGGCTTGTGAGTTGAAAGCTCTGTTGACCAGAAGGAATCTCGCCAAAGGGTGTTTAATCCTCTTTTTCTGTTCGATTCTTCGAGTCCCCTCGGTCTCAACCCTCTGGGCGCAAACGAAGAAGATCCTTCCCAAAGGGTTTGAAAGAGAAGAACTCAAAAATATGAATCCGGCCGAGATCGACAACCGGAATCTCGACATCGATCCCCTTGGGAAGTTCGGGACGATGGGTCCTACGGACGTCGCGCTGGACGCGAAGACCTACCGTCTGACAATTAGAGGGGCGGTCAGCCAACCGCTTTCCTTGAGCTACGATCAGATTCTGAAGTTTCCCTCTTTGACAGAAACGGTCCTTCTCATCTGCCCCGGGTTTTTTGCCAATAATGGGCGCTGGACG
Source organism: uncultured Syntrophaceae bacterium (assembly GCA_964393245.1). Classification (GTDB taxonomy): domain Bacteria; phylum Desulfobacterota; class BSN033; order BSN033; family UBA1163; genus CAYMJV01. The sequence goes on along the minus strand of CAYMTD010000104.1, from coordinate 5,411 downwards.
GGGGTAAGCTTCAAAGCACTCCTTGAGGAGGCGCAGGTAAAGAAAGAAGCAAAATATCTGGATGTCAAAGGGGCCTATGATAAGACGGTCCGAATCTCTTTAAAGGAGATCGACCGGAAAAGGATCTTCTTGGCCTATAGCGTGAATCGGCAAACACTCCCTCAGAAGCATGGCTTCCCGGTGAGATTGGTTTACGAAGATGCCTACGGTTATGATTGGGTCAAATATGTGGATGA
>CAYMTD010000104.1:0-5075 GCA_964393245.1 uncultured Syntrophaceae bacterium | reverse complement strand
GATGATCTTTGCCACCTCCTCCGGTTTCTGCAGCTCAAGGTTATGAATCCCATTCTTGAAACAGAACACTTCAACAAAAGGAAGATGGCTCCTTAGGAACTCCGCGTTCGCCTCGGCCATCCTTCGATACCCAGAATTCTCGCCATAGAGATAGAGTATAGGAATGCGGATCGCCTTGGCTTCCTCGGCGAAGTCTTTTGAGGTCACCAGGGTGCGGGAAATTCGATACCACGAAACACGGGAGGCTGTCTTGTTGGTCTGGGAGATGATCTCGACAATTTCATTCCTCTCCTGATTGTCGAGCGGGTGCCAAGCTTTTCCCATCACCCCCTTCGCAATCATCCTATCAAGTAATCCCGACCGTGTTACGCCGATCGGAATTTCCCCCAACACCGGCCATTTCAAAAGGCCTCCCATAGGCCGATAGGGAACCTTTTTATGCTTCATCCCGTTCCCTTCGATGGAAACGACCTTACCCACCCTGTCGGGATATCGGGCAGCGAGATTCAAAGCGATGCTTCCCCCATAAGATGTCCCAATGATATGGACTTTCGAAACCTGCAAGGCTTCAATCATCCCCGCGATGAGATCGGCCTGTTCTCCCACCGTGTAACGAAATCCTGATCGCGGCTTGTCAGAATCTCCCACACCGAGGTAATCCAATGCCAGAAGTCGATAATGTTTTGAGAGAAGAGGAACGATTCGATTCCAGTACCGGTAAGTACTCCAGGCTCCCGGGATGAGCAGAATGGGTTGGCCTTCCCCTGTTTCAACATAATGGATATTATGATCCTGCACGACGGCAAATCGATCCTGACCGAACTTCGATTTCGAATAAACCTGCTGTCTTTCATTCTTTACGATGTAGCCACAACCAGGATTCAAGAGGATCCAGGGAAAAAACAGAAGAATGAAAGCGAATGTGTGAAATCTCGTTCCCATGTTTGACCGGAGCGTGTCCCTGACCCCCGCCCTTGTTTGTGGGTGAGGTCAAGGGGCACAATGTAATAATGATATTACATTGGCGGCAAGGCCCGGCGTCTCTGTCCCGTCCTAACAGGATAGCCGGGAGGCTTCATTACCATCCACCCAGGAGGTGAAGATGGAGATGAAAAATAACCTGTCCCCCTCCCCGCTCGGTATTAAAGACCAGTTTATATCCTGATTGGGCGATGGATTGCTCCCTGGCCATGGTCCTTGCCCTTAGAATCATATGGAAAACAATGTCCCTATCTTCCTCCGTAAGGTCATTAATACTTCGGATATGCCTTTTAGGAATGATGAGGAGATGAACGGGTGCATGGGGTCGAATATCTTTGATCACCACCACGGATTCGTCTTCGTATACGAAATCGGCGGGTCTCTCTTTTCTGATAATCATGCAGAAGGGACAATCCTTTTCCATGAAAACCACCGCTTCGCCGAGGATACCGGACGATACTCAATATAATGTTACCACCCAGAAGTCAATCATTCAATTTCCAAAATGATCCCTATGGGGAACCATCCCTTCTCCGGATGGCAATCAGACTCCGGAGGGTTACCGAGACCAACACGATCAATCCCCCGATCAAAGCCCACTTTCCGGGTCTCTCTCCGAGCATGAGAAAAACCCATATTGGATTTAGAATCGGCTCAACCCCTGGAATCAATATCGCTTCGAGCGCGGTGACATGCCGAATCGCCTTTGAATAGAGGACATAGGAAAGCCCGAGTTGGATCACTCCCAAAAAGAATAAACCCATCCAGCTCCGCACATCCGGCACGGACCCGAACATAAACGGTAAACCAATCAGCCCTGTGAAGAGGTTTCCAAGAATGATCGTTTCGAAGGGCGACTCGTTTTTCTGCCTCCGCATGAAGAGAACTAAAAAGGCAAAACTGATCCCGCTCACAATCGCCAAGAGATTTCCTAAAAGTCCTCCAGGTGCAAGACGATCGAGAAAGAAAAGCCCCATCCCGCCTATGACCACCACGATGCTCACCCAGTCGAACCATCGGGTCCTCTCCTCCAAAAACCATGCCCCCAAAAAAGCCACATACAGAGGCGCAGTATACTGGAGCAAGATTGCATTGGCTGCAGTTGTCAGTTTCGTGGCAATGACGAAGAGTGTGACGGTGACCGCGTAGGCGATCGCGCCCCCGATTTGGGGAAAGGTCCAGATGAATCGGGGGTGGCGCACATACGCGACGATCACCATCATCGCAATGAGGCTCCGGAATCCGGCAATGGCGACTGGGTTCCACGAGACCATTTTGATAAATAATCCACCCGAACTCCACAGGAGGGCACTGAGCAGCAGGGAGAGGATGGCTTTTGGTCTCTTCTCCATCGTTTATCTTGCAACCTGAACGGGGGCTGGCTTTAGTACTTTGACGAGTTCTGCTGGAGCCATTTCACACAAGAGGCCTTTTCTCCCGGCGTTGATGAAGATTTTAGGAAGGCTCAGGATCGTCTCCTCCACATATACGCGAAGTTTTTTCCTTGTTCCAAAAGGGGAGATGCCACCGACCATATAACCTGTATGCCTGAAAGCGATTTGAGGATCGCACGGATGAACCGATTTGACCCCTATCGCTCTTGCCAGCTCCTTTGTGGAGACCTGTTTATCCCCATGCATGAGGATGATGAACGGCGTCTTCTGATCATCTTCCATCACAAGGGTTTTGATGACCAGATGCTCATCCACACCCAGTTCCCTGGCAGCAACCTCTGTACCTCCCCCCTCCTCATATTTATAGGGATGCTCGATGAAATCAACTTGATTTTCTCTGAGCGTCCGGATGGCTGACGTGACAGGAAATTTATCTTTTGACAATGGGATCTCCTGACAAAATGTTATTTTTTTCTAACTCAGCTACTTCCTCAAAAATCTCTGAATCGCCTCCCTAATAGCACCGGCGAATCTCATCAGCCTTTCCTGATCTGTTCGTAGTAGGTCTCGCTCCTTTCGGCTGACCTCTAATTGAACCCCACCCTTGAACTTTCCCCGATTACAGATGTTTTCCGGATCGATCCCTTGAAGTCCTTCTGGAGGAGTTCTTGTCTGAAAACCAGCGGCTTCCAATCGACGCCTGATTTCTGAGCGGAGGTCCACATGAAGACCACCCACCATGACAAACCCCTCTCTGTGATCCAGTTGTCCGTGAACGGTGATCACAACATCGGCTCTCTTGACAGCCTCCAAAGCACCCGGTTCATCGAAAAGATGGCTTTCGATATGAAGGACACCATTCCCCTCCTCCTTTAACCCCTCAAAACTGTGGAAGGAGTAATTCTCTCCTGCAATGGCTTCGGCAATCGTGGAGGTCGTCGGCTCAATCTTTCCGCCATGCGGAGCCATGATCAGGACGCGCTCATCCCTCAGGTGAACCCTGATCCGATAGTCTTTTCCTTCAATCTCCTGTCGGGCAAGCTCCCAAAAGCTTCTGTATGGTGTGGCCAACTTTGTTATTTCCTCCTTGACTTCAACGTCCTTGGCGGCAGCAGTGACAGCCGTCCATGTCAATACTGCCATCACCAAGAATGAAATAGGTATCTCTTCATGTTTTTTTCTCTTGATCACCCTGCCAGCCTCTCCCCTTATCTCCAGGTATTGCTCTATTTGAGTTTCGATCCGTATTTCAATCGGGCCCTCTTTCTCCTTTTGACCTTCCGTCTTTTCATCCTTTCCATTTGAGTGTCGACCAATGAGATTTGTCCCAGGGTCTTCGCTATTTTTTCGACCAATTCTCGTCTGGCAAGAAAGCGATTGAGGGATTGACTCCTCTCTCTCATACATTTCACTTCGATGCCAGTGGGGATGTGTCTGAGATAAACACAGGTCGACGTTTTGTTGACCTTCTGTCCCCCGCTTCCTGATGAACGCACAAACTTCTCTTCGATATCTTCCTCACGGACTCCAAGCGCCTCCATGCTCTCCCTGAGCCATCTACTCTTCTGTTCACTGACCGGAAAAAGGATCATAAGACACCTTACTCGCTATCTTATTCCTCATAATATTAAAAATGAGATATCAGTCAAGGGAGAAATTGAATGATCTTTGGGAGAATTGGGGAAAGAGAGACGTTTCAGATAACCACTTGGCAGGGTGGCCCTTTCCTCCATCAGAAGGAAAAAAATCAGCCCTTCACCAGGTAGGTGCAGGGCTGATAGGGAAGACCTGGAAGAGGCCGAGGGATCAGTTCGATTTCATCGACATGGAAATTCCAGTTTCGCTCGATATCTGGTGGATGCTTGAGGACGCGCAACTCGTGGTGGCGCTGGGTTGCTTGAGATACTCTTCCCTCCAGACCCTTTCGGCCAAAATTCCATAGCGGGCCGCATAGGCATCCATTTCCTCCCTCATCTCCGTGACGATTTCCTCCGCCCCGCTGTGGGTAAAATAAGGTTTCGTCTCCTCGATTACTTCCCTGAACACATGAGGGTTATCAATGATCATGCAAGGCCTGAGATGATTCTCGTTGTGGGGCTGCCTTCTCCGAATCGCCCTGAAGAGCGGACTGTCCAAGGCCTGCGCCAAAGAAACATCGTGGATATTATGCATGGCCACGTGGGTATAGACGCAGGGCTCGACATCGCCGTTCGCATTGATGTGAAAGTATCTTCTGCCTCCAGCGATGCATCCCTGCACATGAGGTCCGTCATTCCAGAAATCGAGGATGAACATGGGCTTCGTCCTTCTGAAATGCATCACCTGCTTTCGAAGGTGGTTTCGCTCTTCCGGAGTCACCATTAGATGGATATCTCCTTGGCCATTAACAGGAAGGTAGAGGAAGTACATCTGGGCGTAGATTCCCTTCTCCAAAAGCATATCGATCCACTGCTCAGAAGAGACGACATCGACATTATGCCGGGTTACGGTCGCTGAAGCGCCGAACAGGACATGTGCTTCTCGAAGATGATCCATCGCCTCCATGATCTTCTTGAAAACCCCAGGCCCTCGCCATCGATCGGTTTCTTCCTCATATCCTTCGCAGCTTACGACCACCATCGCATTTCCCAGATCACGAATCTTCTCGGCCTTCTCTTTTGTCATCAGGGTCCCATTGGTGTAAACCTGGAAGAAGATCTG
>CAYMTD010000103.1:2447-7435 GCA_964393245.1 uncultured Syntrophaceae bacterium | reverse complement strand
CCAAGTCCAATTCATCGACAGCAATTAGTCCACCAAAACGTTTTGTCGTTTTGCGAGCCGTGAGAATTGCCATCCTCTTCTCCTACTGCATAGGGGCAGGGGTCTTTTCTTCTGATGTTTCTTTGGCGGCCTCCACCAACTCTTCCCCATGTAACTCACGACGCCGTATTTCGGATGGCCAGAGGCCCTCTGGTTTAAGAAGCATCATGGCCACGAGAGCAGCACCATAGACTAAAAGCCGGTATTCAGCAAACTCTCTCAACAGTTCAGGCAAACCAACGAGCGCAATGGATCCGACGATCACACCCGGAATACTTCCCATCCCCCCGACAATGATGAGGCAGACGACGTTAATGGAAATCATTACATTAAAACTATGGGGATAGACTGAACTGAGTTTACTGGCGAAGATGGCGCCGCTTATCGAGGAAAAGGCAGCACCCGTTGCAAAAGCCAACAACTTGGTAGCGACAAGATTGACACCCAAGGCCTGGGCCACATCTTCGTCTTCACGGACGGCCATCCAGGCACGCCCCAACCGGGAATCTCTGAGACGTAGGGAGATAAATGCAACAAGGAAACAGCCAGCGAGAATAAGATAGTAAATCTGTTGAGGACCTGCAAACTCAAACCCGCCAATTGATGCTTTGGGAATCTTGCCGATACCCTGTGCGCCACCCAGCCATGGCCTTAGAAAGTCGGATAGAACGAGAATACGGATGATCTCGCCAAAGCCAAGGGTTGCAATCGCCAGATAGTCGCCGCGCATTTTGAGGACGGGGACACCCAGAATAACTCCGGATATTACCCCCATGATAATTGCAAAGGGGAGGGCTCCCCAGAATGACAGACCAAAGAAGCCCAACTCAAGTGAGGTCAGTATGGCCATTGTGTAGGCGCCAATGGCGAAGAAGGCCACGTAGCCGAGATCCAAGAGGCCAGCAAAGCCGACGACAATATTCAACCCCAGACCCAAGAGAACGTAGAGGCCCACGATGGTCAACACTTCGCTTAAGAAGAGCCCAAGGACTTGCGGTAAGACAAATAAAACAAAGAGAAGAATGAGCAAACTTGTAACCTTCAGTGCACGTTGGCTCCTGGAAGGAAGGCGCTGCAAGCCCGTCCGAACAGAACTTCCCTTTCGGGCCCAGAAGTAAATGATGCCGGCAATTAGAATGAACAAAGAAATGGCGCCATGGATGGTAAGTCCATTGGCGGTGTAGAGCCACTCGTTGATGACCGCAAGACGTCCCCAGAGTGCAAAAGTAGGACGGAGCATATCCTGTAGCACACCAGCCCCTACGATACCCGCCAGAGGGTTGATCAACATTTGACGGACAAGCCTCGGTGATAGAAAAAATAGTCCTGCCAGTGTGCCACTCAGGGCTCCAATACCAAGAAGAAGGAGAGCGCCAACCTGAGTTCCCTGGTTAAACGTGAGTAATTCGTAAAGGACAGGCATCGCATTGACGAAAACCTTGCGCAGATTAATCAGACTCCCGATCATGACCAAAAGGGCCAGCAGGCCTCCCACGATCAGTCCCGAAATGAGACTATTGAAAAGAACCCAGAGCCGCCCGCTCCGAGTCGTTCGTTTTGCTGCTAAATAACCCATGAACACTGCGACCAGAAGCAGCAGGGTATGGCCCATGGAGATGACCTGGTAAATAATGTCCCTCTGGCTAAACGCCTCCACCATCCCGATCAGCGCCAGAAGGACGGCAGAGGCTCCCCCGATCAGTCCAATCTTGATTCCTTGTTGCCAAATAGTTTTCATGGTCTCGTAGTCTTGTAGTCCTTAGTCTTATCGTCACATAGCCTCGGGGGCCCATATTTCTAATCCCTCACGATTTGACTATATGACTATCTGACTATTCGACGAATTAGGCTTTCTTCACCGCCAGACGTTCTCCCAAAATCCCTGTCGGTCTAAAGATCAGCACAAGCACCAACATCGTGAAGGCAATCCCATCCTTTAACTGGTAAGGTGCTACAATCCCCAAGCCATCCAGAAATAGACTGGGTCCTACCGATTCGATGAGGCCAAGAAAGATCCCCCCCAGCATGGCTCCAGGGAGATTACCGATACCGCCCAAGACGGCCGCGGTGAAAGCTTTAATCCCCGGGATAAAACCCATGAAGAAGTGCACCTGCTTAAACATGAGCGCATAGAGGACGCCCGCAGCTCCAGCAGCCATCCCCCCAATAACAAACGTGGTCGAAATCATCCTGTCAATATCAATCCCCATCAGCGACGATATTTCCTTGTCTTCGGAGACCGCGCGGATCGCCTTACCGACACGCGTACGCTGAATGAAGGAATAGAGAGCAACCAATAGCAATGCTGCAGCCACAATCACCACTGCCTGAATCCGCAGAATTCGGAATTCGCCGAAAACTATTTCCCCTTCCATAATCTTTACCACTGGATAGGCCTGGAATCCTGAACCATAAAGCCCGCGGAAAGTATATTGAAGAAAGAAGGAGGCTCCAATGGCAGTGATGAGGGGAATCAAACGAGGTGCGGTCCTCAGGGGACGATAAGCAACCCGTTCCAGTAGAAATGCGATCATTGTTGAAGTCGCCATGGCGACAAGGAAAATAACGACCAGGCAAAGGATGGGCTGTCGGTCTAAGAAACCAGAGGAGTAAAAAGCAGCCGCAACATAATAAGCGGTGTAGGGACCACTCATAAAGACTTCGCTATGGGCGAAATTGATCATCCGCAAAACCCCATAGACCAGCGTGTAACCCATGGCAATAAGGGCATAGATGCTCCCCTGAGCCAAACCGAAGATGAGGAAATCAAACCAGTGATAACGGGTATAGGTTCCCGCCCTTAGGGTAGCCGTTGATCCCCAAATAATCACGGCTAAGATAATCCCACCAATGAGCCACATCACAATATCTGTAGGAGTAATTCTTTCCGTTAATCGCTTCAACTCTTTTAGCATAAGGGCCTCCGCCCCTTGTGATCAGCTGACAAGATAACCTTCACCCTGCCTTCGGGTTAAACATTGTGAACAGACGAATTACAGACATCTCCCCTCTCCCCTTTGGGGAGAGGGGAGATGAGAGGGTCGATTTTTCGAAAGCAGTAGGTTACTTCTTGACTGCTTCTTTTTTAGCTGGAGCTTTCGGAGCTGGTTTGGCAGGAGCTGCTGCCACAGGTACCCAGAACGGTTTAGTAGGCATCTCCAATTTCTTAACATTCTCAACCGTCGTCTTATAGACTGCGATCCTCGGGTCCGCACAGTCGCCATACTGGTCACAGGTGATCGTTCCAGTCAAGCCTTTTAAACCCTTTGTAGCATAAAGGGCATCCCTCAGTTTTCCGCGATCAATGGTGAGGGTACCGTCGGGATCCTTTTTGGCAACCTTCTCAACAGCGGCAAAGATCATCAACGCCGCATCGTAACCATGGGCATGGAACGGAGCTAATGGTTTTTCGCCATATTTCTTCTGGTGCTTCTCCAAGAAGCTTTTGTAACCAGCAGCAAAAGCTGAGAAGTCAGGGCTCGAGTGATACATACCAACCGCTGTCTCACCGGCAGCCTTATAGAAGTCGGGGGAGAAGATCCCATCAGCACCCATCAGAACAACCTTCTCTAAACCCTTTACTTCCTTCGACTGGCGGGTAACATGTCCACCCGCTGCGATGAAGATCGGGTAGTAGATAAACTCGGGTTTGCCTGTGGCGATCTTGGTTAGAACGGGCCGCATATCTGTATCCGTTGGGGCAACGGCTTCCTGAGAAGTAATGGTTCCACCCAGTTTCTTGAAGGTCTCGGCAAAGACTGCTTGTAATTGTTCGGCATAGGGGCTTCCGTCGTGAATGGTCGCGGCCCTTTTAACCTTTAATTGCTTAATGGCAAACTCCGCTGCCACAGCTCCTTGCACTTTATCGTTGTGGGCTGTTCGCAGATAGCCATCGTATTCCGTTCCGCGTTTCGGGTCTGTCAAGAAGGGTGCGGTGTTTGAGGGCGATACTGTTGCTATGCCAGCCTTCCATAGTATCGGTGCGCCAGGCCTGGCCTCACTTGAGCAGTTTGAGCCAATTGCCGCCACAATCGTCGGGTCAGCAGCAAGCTTGGTTGCAGCAGCCTGGCCACCTTCGGCGTTACAGCCTGTGTCTTGAACCGATAGTTTAATGGGATGGCCGAGGAGTTTACCCCCTTTGTCATCAATGGCAATTTCAACACCGCGCTTCGTGTCCGTCCCCAACGAGGCATCCGGTCCTGCAACGACCATCCAGGCAGCAATGTGAATGGGTTCCCCGGGTTTGATCTTTACCACGCCTAATTTACCTTCATACTTGACCTGTGCCGTAGCAGCAAAGACGCTTAGGCATACAGCCATACTAAGCACAACGAAAAAGATAAGAACGCGTTTCATAGTTTCCTCCTTTCTCTCTTAAACAACCCTTGGGTATCTGAAAACCGGTGCCTGTCCGTTAAATAGGCACATCACCTCCTTTGGGGAATAACCCCTTTTATGAAATTGAGATATCAGAGTTCCTTCAGTCGATTCCCCTCCGATTGGGCATTTCATATTATTAAAAACATTTCCACTTGTCAAGTATCTGATTTTTTCGGAATTTGCCCAGTTTTTCGATACACTTAGTATGCATCTAGGCGTCACAAGAGTCTATTCCGGGATTGGAATTTTATTTCTGATTGAAAAATTCTTTTCACATCCCTTGGACTCCGAACGATCAACTGCGAACCCTCCTCAAAGGACCCATGAACAGCCAGTAAATCAAGCCAGCGAGAATCAAGCTTGGTAAAGACGAACCTATGGGCCACGGAAAGGCCACCTTGATCCCCAAGACCTTCTCCATGAGCATAGGGGAAAAGCCTAAGTAGATAGCAAACCCAATCGCCCAGGCGATTACAGCACGGGGATTGATCCCCTTCCAGAACCAGTATTCCCCTTCTTTCTGATAGAGACCATCGACCCCAATCGAACCCTTTCTCAGAAGGAAGTAA
>CAYMTD010000103.1:1282-2347 GCA_964393245.1 uncultured Syntrophaceae bacterium | reverse complement strand
TTCTTTCTGATAGAGACCATCGACCCCAATCGAACCCTTTCTCAGAAGGAAGTAATCGACGAGAACGATTCCAAAAAGAGGACAGAACATGGCGCCGATGAAAAGAAGAAAGTGTTCATAGTTCAGAAGGGAAGGGAAGACCAGAGCCGTGGCCGTCCCTAAAACTCCCCCCAGGAGAATGCCTTTTCGTTCCCCCATCGTTGGAACGATGTTCAGTCCAGAGACGGCGGTCGAGTAAATATCCAGGAAGGTTGTTGTAAAGGTAGAGAAGAGAACGATGATCAGTGCAGGGATGGCCCATCCAAACTTGACCATGAGATTCATCACGATTCCGGAGGGATCTGGAGACTGTGTTGCCAATGAGGCAGCCAGTCCCAGGAGATACATCCACGAAGAGACGACGAAATAGCCAATCCAGGTGCCCCAAAAGCTTGACCTCGACCCGGTCGCAAAGCGAGAATAGTCGGAGACCAGGGGAAGCCAGGAGATGGGCATGGCAATGACCAGGTCCATCCCGATCATAAATGAAAAATCCTTCTGCCTCGGGATCTGAGCAAGTTTTTCCCAGCCATATTCCTGAAAAGCAATATAGGTCATGCCAACACACAGAATAAGGAGCGCCACCACAGAAATTCTCTGTAACAACTTCCAGATTCGATGTCCCACCAGGGCCCATAAGGTCGTGACGATTCCCGACAGAATGATCCATAACGTGGGATTTGAAAACCCGTAGAACTTCGAGATAGCGTCCGCTGCCCCGCCACAGACGATCAGCATCACGGCTGTCCAGCCGATGAGCTGGACCACGTTGAGGCCGGCCGCAAGATAAGAACCTCTAATCCCGAAAGAGGGCCGGACGCTAACCATCGTCGGGATGCCCCATCGGCTCCCAATCAATCCCCCCAGGGCAAAAGGCGTATTGCCAAGAACATGCCCGAGGAGAATCGCCCAGAGCCCCAAACCCAGGCCCAGGGGTACGATCAGACTTCCAGCCCAGATTTCAGCGAGTGAGATCGCTGCGCCTGCCCAGAGAAGAAAAAAATCCAAACCCCCTAAATTTCTCTC
>CAYMTD010000103.1:0-1182 GCA_964393245.1 uncultured Syntrophaceae bacterium | reverse complement strand
AAGGTCGTCACCGAATTATTGTATCGAACGATCCTTCCTGGAAAAGCAGCGACATCTTCGAACCCCTCGGCCTGGGGAAGTCCATAACCTAAGTTGGAGGAAACCTCAGGAATGAGGTCTCCAACCTGGTGCTCTTTGAGCCTTTCCACCGCCTTCTTCAATTCCTGGATCACCCGGTAACGCTCCATCTCCTTCAGGACGTAAGCAAAAGGATTGGTTGGCCCCGTCCCTTTCCCGAGGGGAAGACCGGACTGGATGGCCATGGTGATAAAGATCTTCGCCTTTCTGACCGCTTCAAAAATGCTCTCGCCCTCGGCCAAAAGCGTTGCAATTGCAGAAGCGAACGTACACCCTGTCCCATGGGTATTCCTTGTCTCGATCCTCTTGCTTTCGATCTCATGGAAACCTCTCCCATCATAAAGGACGTCGACCGCCATCCCCCTCAAGTGGCCCCCTTTCACAACGACATGCTTCGCTCCCAGCTTGTGAATCCGGTGAGCGGCTTTCCTCATCTCCTCAACCGAATTCACCTTAAACCCGGCGAGAACGGAGGCCTCCGGAAGGTTAGGAGTCACCACCATCGAAAGGGGAAGCAACCTTCTTATCAGGGCATCCCGAGCATCTTCCCGAAGAAGGGGATCTCCGCTCTTGGCAACCATCACGGGATCAACCACAACCTTTCTTACGCCATATTGTCGAATCTTTTTGGCTACAGCCTCAACAATCTCCGTATTGGCCAACATTCCCGTCTTGATCGCATCGGCACCGATATCGGAGAGAACAGAATCAATCTGGGCTTCAACAAATCGCGCTGGGACTTCATGGATGGCCTGAACTCCGACCGTATTCTGAGCGGTCAGGGCCGTGAGAACACTCATCCCGTAGCCACCCAGCAAGGTGATCGCTTTTAAGTCTGCCTGAATTCCAGCCCCGCCTCCAGAATCTGACCCTGCAATCGTCAATATTCGCTTCATTTGGATCTCCTTCCCCCCTCCCTGCCTACCGGCACCGGTCCCGACCAAGGGCGGACCAGGCAGGCTAACCCTTCCTCTTGAGGGAAAGGAAGGGTGGGTAAAAAAAAACCGTAATTCCATTGGAGGTATTACGGCTTTTTTGGTTATTCTCCGCTTCCCTTCGCTGGAATTACCCAAACAGGTTTGAAGGGTCTCCCCACCTTTTTAA
>CAYMTD010000102.1:0-7448 GCA_964393245.1 uncultured Syntrophaceae bacterium | reverse complement strand
AGGTCAGCCAGCCCCTGGCAGGGGTGAGTGAAATCCGATAGCCCGTTAATCACCGGGACGGTCGAATACTTAACCAGGTCGAGAATGGTCTGATGGGCGAAAACCCTCGCCATAATTCCGTTGATGTAGCGTGATAGGGTCCTTGCCGTATCTGCGATAGTCTCTCCACGGCCAAGTTGTAGGTCACCGGCGCTCAAATAGAGGGCATAACCTCCGAGCTGCCACATCCCTGCTTCAAAGGAAACACGCGTCCTCGTGGATGGCTTCTCAAAGATCATCGCCAAAGTCTTCCCTTTTAACAAAGGATGCTCCTGACCGCGAAGGGTCTGAAGCTTCAACAACTCGGACGTCTTTAGAATCTGTTCAATCTCTTCCTCAGTAAGATCAGCAAGACTCGCTAAGGATTTACCCTTCATGTTTACAGCCATCTATTCTGCTCCTTTCCCAATCCCCTCACCCCATCCCTCTCCCCAATGGAGAGAGGGGCAGATTTCAGATGTTTTAACCTGCATTCCATCTTAGAGACCTGCTCTTTCCCATGCCAGTTTAATTGCGTCTCTTGCCATGACCTTTGTGACTTCCTTCCGATACCAGGCCGTGGAGCGTGAGTCCGTTATGGGCTGGGTCTCCAGAGCCGCCTCCTCTCCTGCCTTTTCTATGAGGTGGTCTGTAACCTTTTTTCCCTTCAGAGTCTCCTCCCCCTTCTTTGCCCTTAAAGGTGTCTTTGCGACTGCGCCGAGAGCGATCCGACAATCCTTGCAGACGTCCCCATCCCGAATCAGAGCTACTGCCACGCTCACCTTTGAAAGGTCTGCTGCGACTCTCCCTGTTTTTAGATACGCACTTCCTGTCTTCCCTGCTAATTCAGGGATCTGAATTTCAACCAGAAGCTCTTTGGGAGAGAGAACACTCTCCCCAGGGCCGAGAAAAAAATCTTCCAAGGGAAGTACCCTTTCACGGAGGTTCTCAACCAGTTTAACACTCCCGCCAAAAACAAGGAGAGGCGGAGCAGAATCTGCTGCTGGAGATCCATGACACAGATTTCCCCCAACAGTCCCCATAATTTTAATCTGCACGGAGCTGACCGATCTGGCCGCTTCGTAGAGAGCTGTCCATTTCTCCTTGACGACCCGAGATCTTTCCAGGTCTCGAAAACAGGTGAGGGCACCTATCCGAAGGCCCTTGTCCTCGATGAGATAACGAAGAGCAGGGATTCTGGAAATATTGATCAACACCTGAGGATGCACTTCCCCCATTTTCATCTTAACGAGGAGATCGGTCCCTCCGGAGATCACTCTGGCTTTTTCTCCGTACTCTGCCAGAAAGCGGGTAGCCTCCTCCACGGTCTTGGGTTCGAGATATTCGAATTCTTTGGCAAGGATGTGAGTGTTGATCATCTTAGCGAACCAAACACTCCAAAATGGAAATTGAAAAATTAGCAGTTAGCAAAGTTAAGTTCAAATGGAATTGTCTTTCAATGCTAATTTTGCATTGTTAATTTTGCACTGATCACTAATCTTTTTTAGCACCTTCTCCGGAGTAATCGGGATTTCCGTGAACCTGATTCCAATGGCATCGTGGACCGCATTCACCAGAGCTGCGGCTGTGGGATTCAGCGCAGCCTCACCAATGCCCTTTGCACCGAAGGGACCGGTGGGCTCTTTCGTGTTGGTGAAGTAGGTCTGGATGTGCTCCAGGGGTGGCATATCCTCTGCCGTTAGCATTTTGAAGTCTGTTATGAACCCTTTATTTTTCAATTCGCCTGTCTCTTCATCATATTGGGTATCTTCAAGAAGAGCATAGCCGAGGCCGCGGTACAGGCCTCCATGGAGCTGTCCTTCGGCAAGGTCGGGATTGATCACCTGTCCTGCATCGCTGCAGAGAACGGCTCGGATCGGTTTAATGACCCCGGTCTCTGTGTTTACTTCGACTTCGATAAACTGCGCGTTGAACGTCGGAGGACAGTTTACCTGACGATGGCTGTCCACCGCAGCAATCGTTCCCCAGTCGTAAATTTGCGCGGTTTTAGCAACCTCTCCTATGGAGATTCTCTTTCCTGGAACCCCATCCACATAGATGATCCCCTGGCCAGCCTCTTCATCTAACTCCATCTTCAAGGAATGAGGGGGAGCCTGGAGGATTCTCGAAGCAAACTCCAGCAGCTTCTCCTTCGCTTGAACCGTGACCTTATGGAGGGCGCCTCCGCCACAGTAGATACCCCTTGTGGCATGGGTGCAGACATCATAGACCGTCGTTCGTGTATCCACAGGTGAGATCCCCACCTTATCCAGAGGAACCTTAAGCTCCTCAGCGACGATCTTCGCGAGAGCATCGAGCGTTCCCCCTCCGAGGTCCATCAAAGCGCTAAGAAAGTCCACCGATCCATCTTCATTGATCTTCACCATGCTGCCAGAGTAGTCAATGGCCTCCCCCGGCATCGGAGCTCCCGCCCCAGACGTATGAAATCCCCTCGCCATTCCTATGCCCCGCCGAATGGGGCCTTGCTCCCTCTTCTTTTTGCTTCGGTCCTTCCAGCCAATCAATCGAGCCCCTTCTCGCAGCATCTCTTCCACACCGCAGCTTCGAATTACCGATCGGACGGTTGGGCCCTGTCCCCAGAAGGTTTCACCTAAACCAACATAATTCTTCAGGCGAAGTTCTATCGAATCCATTCCCAATCGTTCTGCCAAAACCTCCATCAACGATTCAACAGCAAAGGTCACCTGAGGATTCCCAAACCCCTGCATGGCACAGGCAGGAACCTTGTTCGTATAGACAGCTTTGCCTTCGAACTTGAGATGGGGAAGCCTGTAAAGAGAAACCCACCAGCCGGCCATGCATCCCAAAAGCGGAAAGGCCTGGGTATTATGAGCACCGATATCAACGATCACCTTCATGTGACCGGCGACGAGCGTGCCGTCTCTCTTCGCTCCGAGTTTCAACTGAATCCAGGAAGGATACTTACAATGATCATACATATCCTCCTCACGGGTGGAAACGAGTTTGACGGGTCTTCGAGCTTTAAGGGCGAGAGCCACTCCAATGGGAACGATCGAATTGGTCTGAATGCTCGATCCAAAAGAACCACCGACAGCAATCCGCTTCACATTTACCTTGCTCAAAGGAATTTGAAAAATTTCCCCCAGAAGTTGTCGGACGTTGTGGATCGTCTGGGTCGTCGTCCAGACGGTCATCCCACCGTCTGACTCGGGCTGACATACCACGGACTTAGTCTCCATCTGCGCGTGGTAGACACGCCCTGTCCTGAATTCATCTTCTACCACGATGTCTGTTTCTTTGAAACCCTCCTCAAGATTTCCCTCAACGATCTCCCGTGTTGCAGCCATGTTGTTTTTAACTTGAATTTCTTCCTCCCCGATGAGAATCGTCTCATGGATGAGCGGGCTCTCCGGCCTCATCGCCTCAATGGCATCGAAGAGGGCTGGAAGCTTTTCATACTCCACCTTGATCGAACGGAGAGCTTGCTCAGCCAATTCCTCCGTCTCGGCAGCTACTGCTGCAATCGCCTCTCCCACATGGCGGGGCCGATCGGTCAAGACCTGTCTGTCCTTAAAAGTCTTCTGAGGTATGGTGACGAGACGTTCTGCGTACTTTATCTTCGGAACGTCCTTAAACGTAATGCAGACAGCCCCCATAGCTTCTGCGGCTTTTGTATCAATATGTTTGACCCTGGCATGGGGAAAGGGACTCCTCAAGACCCTTGCTTGGAGCATTCTTGGAAGGACAATATCAGAGCTATAGGCTTCCTGGCCGGTGACCTTGGCAAACCCATCTTTTCGGATGGATTTCTTACCTATGGCATGGTATTGGGGGTTATCCATTTTATTTCTTCCAACTGATGTTCCAAAATAAAGAGACGAAAGAAAAATGTCATTGCGAGCGAAAGCGAAGCAATCTCAGCGGATGGCTCGTCGCCAAAAGCTCCTCGCAATGACGGGCCGCTTACTCCGCTTCCCATCCTAATCCTTCTTCCCCTTGATTGTCCCCACAATCTTCTCCGGTGTCAAAGGCAAGTCGCAAACTCTCGCTCCGATAGCATCATAGACAGCATTCGCAATCGCCGGCGCAATGGAACAGACAGAGGGCTCACCGATTCCTTTCGCGCCAAATGGACCGGTCCCGTCGCCCGATTCGATAAGGATCGTCTTCACTTCCGGAACATCCATCGATGTGGGCAGAAGATATTCCGAAAACGAAGGGGTCATGGTCTTCCCCTTCTCAAGGATGACCTCTTCCGTAAGACCATAACCCATCCCGTAAATGGCACCGCCTTCCATTTGACCTTCGACACTAAGCCTATTAATGGCCCTGCCCACATCATAACATGCAATGAGTTTTAACACCTGAATCTTTCCCGTTTCTTCATCAACGGCCACTTCGACGGCATGAGTGCCGTAGGTGAAATCCGGAAAAACCTTTCCCTCTATTCTCTCATATTGGGTCAGGTTTCGAAAAGGAGCTCTGTAGAGAGCCACATGATATAGGGGGAGTCCATCGGAGGCACAGGCCTTCACCACTTCGGTGAGCGAAAGGCTTTTCCCTGTGCCTTCAGTATCCACCACTTCTTTGTCGGCAAGGTCAAGCCTTTCGGGATCAATGTTCAATATCTCGCCTGCCTTCTTGAGGAGTGTTCTTCTAACTTCCTGTGCTGCCTTAAGCGTGGCATTGCCGGACATGTAAAGCTGACGCGTGGCCGTTGTTGTCCCTGCAAGTGGGGTTAGAGCTGTATCCGCTATGTAGATCTTAATGTCCTCAAGAGGAACGCCCAAGGTTTCAGCAGCAATCTGACACAAAGAGGAAGCTTGTCCGCCCCCGATGTCTTGCACTCCGGCCCGTATGGTCACGCTCCCATCCATTTCGATAGAAACATGGGATCTTGAAGTATCATGAAGAAAGACCATCCGGCCATAACTGGTCATTCCGGAAGCGATCCCCTGACCAATTCTTATTTTCCCCGAAGCGGGAGTTTTGTCTCCAAGAGCTTCCCTCGCTTTGTCGGTTGTCTCTTCGAGGGCCACATGATATTCAAGAACCTGACCGGTGGCCAGCTCTTCTCCTTTCTTTAAGTAGTTCATCTTTCTAATTTCACATGGATCCATGCGAAGCGCTCTGGCCAATTCGTCCATTTGAGACTCGTAGGCAAAGCAAACTTGAGGCGCTCCAAACCCCCGGTTCGCACTTGTAAATGTGTTATTGGTCAAAACCGTATACCCATCGATCTTTACATGCGGAATACGATAGGGACCAGTTGCATCAACCATTGAATAGAGAAGCACCCATGGGCTAAGATAGACGTAGGCTCCGGCATCAGAGACCAATCTGGCCTTGAGGGCAACCACCCGCCCGTCTTTTTTCGCGCCCGTTTTATATTCCATGACATAGGGATGCCTTTTGCTGTGGGAAAGAATGGATTCCTCGCGGGTGTAAGTCAATTTCACCGGTTTTCCTGTCTTATGCGCTAAGAGAGCGAGAAAACTCTCAACGGTAATGTCTTCTTTTCCTCCAAATCCTCCACCTACATAGGTTCCGATCACTCTCACCCGATTATGAGGGAGATTGAGGACTTCTGCGACACCTCGGAAGTGTTCAATCACCTGGGTTGAGACGCGGATTGTGATCACGCCATTTTCATCAACCCAAGCTACACCGGACTCCGGCTCCATGTATGCATGGTCGACGAAGGGGACACGGTATGTATTCTCAACCACAACATCGGCTTCTAAAAGACCTCGCTCCACATCCCCTTTAATGACCTCATAATGCGTTACGATGTTAGATCTTCCCATTTGCACCTGAGGGGCATCTGGTTTCATTGCCTCCATAGGATCGAAAACGCCTGGCAGTGGCTCATATTCAACTTCAATAAGTTCAAGAGCTCTCTCTGCAATCTCCTCTCTTTCAGCGGCCACCAGTGCCACCGCCTCTCCCATGAAATGGACCTTTCGGTCAGCCAAAACGCGATAGAGTCCTTCAAAACCTCCTCCCATCGTATGGGTCTGACCGAAACGGGTTACCGACTCATTTCTTGGAACATCTTTCGCGGTCAGCACCGCCCTGACGCCCCTTAACCGTTCTGCCTTTGAGGTATCGATGGAGAGGATCTTCGCAGAGGGATACTCGCTCCTCAAAACCTTGCCATAGAGCATCCCAGGCATAGAGAAATCAGCCGCATAGATGGTTAAGCCAAATGCCTTCTCCCAGGCATCATGCCGAGGAATCGGTTTTCCAATGATCTTCAGTTCAGTTCTCTCGTTCATTGTTCATCGTCCATCGTCTATCGTAACTTTCGGGCAGCTTCTTCAATTGCCTCAACAATCTTCTTATACCCCGTGCAACGGCACAAATTCCCTGAGATGGCCCTTTTGATCTCTTCCCTGGTCGGCCTGGGATTCTCATCAAGCAAGGCCTTGGCTGAAACGATCATTCCCGCAGTGCAAAAGCCGCATTGAATTGCCCCATGCTTTACAAAACTTTCTTGAAGAGGATGGGGTTGCTCAGGAGTTCCGATTCCCTTTAAAGTTACCACTTTCTGTTTGTGAGCCTGAAGGGCCAAAGCCAGACATGCATTTACTGCTTTTCCATTCAAAAGCACAGCACAGGCTCCACAATCTCCTTTTCCGCAGCCTTCCTTCACCTCGGTATGATTCAATCTTTCTCTAAGAACATAAAGAAGCGTCTCCTGCGGAGCAGCTACCGCCCTTTTCCATTCTCCATTCACATTCAGCTCTAATGGATAGAACTTTGGCATCTTCATTCTTATCTCAGTAATCCCCCCTTTTAGAAAAGGGGGGGATTTGAAAGTTATTTTCTAAACAATGTTATCTGTTGAATCAACCTCCCCAAAAGAACAGAGGTCATGGCTCTTCGGTATTCAGCGCTTGCGCGGATGTCATTAATGGGTTGAACTTCCTTTGCAGCTTGATGGCCGCAGGCCTCAATTAATTCTGAAGTAATTACTTTTCCTACTAACATCTCTTCGGTTCGGCAAGCACGTATGGGGGTAGGAGCAACCGCTCCAAGGCCAACTCTCGCCTTCTTACACTTCGCCCCTTCCATCTCCACCAATACAGCCATACTCACAACCGAGATCGCCATGGCATTGCGAAGTCCTAATTTGAAATAGCCCATTTTTGAGCTGGGGACCGGCTTTGAGAAAAAGATCTCCTTAATGATTTCACCCCGTCTGAGGATCGTCTGATTAGGACCAACGAAGAATTGATCGATGGGAATCGGTCTCTTGTCCGTGACAAGGGTAGCTTCCAATGTGAGAAGTGGAACTGCTATATCCGCCGCTGGCGATGCATCCGCCAAGTTTCCAGCAATGGTGGCTCTATTTCTGACCAAAGGATTCCCGAGTTGACCAGCAGCGTCAGAGAGGATGGGAGCGCATTTCTGAATCACCTTAGAAGAGGCTAACTCCGCAATGG
>CAYMTD010000101.1:0-7458 GCA_964393245.1 uncultured Syntrophaceae bacterium | reverse complement strand
CGACGAACTTTTTGACCTACTTTAAGAACAGCTTAATCGTGTCCGGCCTGGCCGTCCTCCTGACGATGCTGGTGAGCGCCAGCGGGGCCTATAGCCTTACCCGGTACCAATACTATGGAAGGGAGAAGATCGCAGGGCTCATTCTTTGCACCTATATGTTCGCCCCCATCATGGTGGTCATCCCTTTCTTCATCTTGGTGAAGAAGGCGGGGATCGAAAACACCCATTCCGCGCTGGTCTTGGCCTTCACTTCGTTCTGTCTCCCGTTCACCCTCTGGCTGATGCGGGCCTTCTTCAAGACCATCCCCGTGCAGCTTGAGGAGGCCGCGCTGGTAGATGGCGCAGGCAGGGTGCGAGCGGTGATCCACGTGGTTCTGCCCCTGGCCCTGCCGGGGATCATTGCCACCTCCATCTTTACATTCATCCTGGCGTGGAATGACTACATCTTCACGCGGATCTTGATCACCTCGGATGAGCTGAAGACACTGCCCGTGGGAGTGCAGGATCTCTTTCACTCGGCGTTGATCGACTGGGGGCTGATCATGGCCGCCGGGATGATGATTACCATTCCGGCATTGCTCTTTTTCGTTGCGGTTCAACGGTATTTGATTCGAGGCTGGGGTGCCGGCGCTGTCAAAGGCTAAACACTGATCAGGGAACAAGGGGTCATTTATTGCGGAATGCGGAATTAAAAATCCGAAATCCGCAATCCGAATTCCGAAATCCTGGACCCCTCGAATCCTCGAACCCTTTAATAGAAAGGAAGGAGAAGATTGAAATGCGATTCAAAGACAAGACCGCTTTAATTACAGGAGGTGGAAGGGGAATTGGATTGACGACGGCCCTCCTGATGTTAGCCGAGGGTGCCAGGGTGGGCATTGTGGAGGTGAAGGAAACCCATATCCAACATGCCCTGGAAACGGCTCGGTCAAAAGGATTTGAGGTTGAGGCTTTCAAAGGCGATGTTTCTAAGAAGGACTCTGTCGAGCGCTTCACGGAAGCCTTTGTCAAGACGTTCGGGCGTATCGATATTCTGGTCAACAACGCAGGAGTCGTCATCTCCAGGCCCTTCCTCGAAAAGACGGTGGAGGATTGGGTGAAGACCCTGGAGGTCAATCTCATCGGGGTCTTTCTCTGTTCCCAGGCAGCAGCTAAGTATATGCTAAAACAGAAGTCGGGAAAGATTATCAACATCTCTTCGATTCGTGGCATCGATCACTGTGGCCGTGAGGGAATCATGGATTACAGCGCCTCCAAGGCAGCCGTCATCAATTTGACAAAGACGATGGCCAAGGAGCTGGCACCTCACATCAACGTCAATACGGTTGCACCGGGACATACCCTGACAGAGATGACCCAACCCTTACCCGATGAAATTAAGAAAGCGATGATCGAGGGATCCTACTTAAAAAGAATGGCTCAGCCGGAGGACATTGCAAAGGCCATCCTCTTCCTGGCCTCGGACGATGCCAACTTTATTACAGGACAACTCCTCTTGGTCGACGGAGGATTCAGCCTCAAGTAAAGGACACAGAAAAAGTTGACAAGAAAAGATCATCTGATCATAATAGCGTTAAATTTTCGAGGAGAGAGGAACCATGGCAAGAGTTGTGATGGAGAATATTTCCAAGAATTTTGGAACGGTTCAGGCGGTAAGGGATTTCAATCTCACAGTGGAGGATAAGGAGTTCGCGATCCTGGTCGGCCCTTCCGGTTGTGGAAAATCGACTGCCCTCCGGATCGTCGCTGGTCTGGAGGAACCCAGTACTGGAGTGATCTATATCGGTGACCGCGCGGTCAATGACCTCCCCCCGAAAGACCGGGACATCGCCATGGTCTTCCAGGAATACGCCCTCTATCCTCATATGTCCGTTTATAAGAACATGGCTTTCGGCTTGAAATTGAGGAAGTTTCCCAAAGAGGAGATTAATCAGAGGGTAAGGGATGCATCGGAGATCCTGGGTATTCACGAGCTTCTCGATCGGAAGCCGAAGCAACTTTCCGGTGGACAACGTCAGCGGGTGGCCGTGGGAAGGGCGATCGTCCGAAAACCCGCCGTCTTTCTCTTC
The DNA here is from genome assembly GCA_964393245.1 of uncultured Syntrophaceae bacterium. Taxonomy (GTDB): domain Bacteria; phylum Desulfobacterota; class BSN033; order BSN033; family UBA1163; genus CAYMJV01. The sequence continues at coordinate 5,389 of CAYMTD010000101.1, read as the reverse complement.
GATGAACCCCTTTCCAACCTCGATGCTAAACTTCGCGTCCAGATGAGGGCCGAACTTTCAAAACTTCACGATCGTCTTCAGACGACCATCATCTATGTCACCCATGACCAGGTGGAGGCCATGACCATGGGGACGAAGATCGTCGTAATGAAAGATGGCCTGATTCAACAGATCGGTTCTCCACTGGAGGTCTATAACTTTCCTGTCAATCAATTTGTCGCTGGCTTTATCGGAAGTCCGGTCATGAATTTCATCCCTTGCCGTATCCTCTCAAAAGATGGCCGCCTCACGATCGATGCCGAGGCGTTTCAGCTCCCCATTCCTGAAAATAAGATCCCCTATTATCGAGCCCTTGCTGGGTCGGAGGCCATATTCGGAATTAGACCCAACGACATCTACGACCGCCTCTATGCACCAGAACATCTAAAGAAGAATGCCATCCGTGCCGTCGTTGACGTGATCGAACCCCTGGGCTCGGAGATTCATCTCAATGTGACGGCAGGAGAACACAATCTGGTGGCAGTCGTGGACACGCAGACTATGGTTAGGATGCACCAGGAGATCGAATTGGCGATCGATCTCAACAAAATGCACCTCTTCGAGAAGAACCCTCCCAACCTCCGGGTTAAAACAGAGAATCCAAAAGGTTAAGGGCGAGGTTAAGGTTGAGAAAAAATCCTTAACCTAAACCTTAGTCTCATTATTCGACTACCTCAATGACCGAGCCTTCAACTCAATCCCTTATTACCGTCGCCCGACTCCGCTGATATGAGCCCATATACAATGGAAATTCAACTATTTCATCCTTGATGGTCTCATAAAAAGTCTATTTTGTCACCCTGAACTTGTTTCAGGGTCTCTTAAGTGCCTGATTTATTTAGATGCTGAATCAAGTTCAGCATGACGTTTCCTTTCTTTTTTGACTTTTTACGAATTCATCATCCTTGTCATCACTAAAAAGAATTGTTATTATTTGCCGGACATGAATACTTTAGAGATAATCGAAATTATTAAAAATACCGAGTCACCTCTCAAAAGGCAGCTTCTCATGGTTGGCCTGATCACAAGACTTCTTGAGGAGCAGGGTAAAAAGGCCCCTGTCGTCATAGGAGGGTGTGCTCTATCCTATTACTCGAGGGAAGTCTATTTCACCACAGATATAGACTTAGCTTATGCCGACAGGGAAGCACTGGATAGTGTACTTGGGAGCATCGGTTTCCAAAAAAAAGGCAGATATTGGGTTCATGAGGGATTGAAAATGGCCATTGAGGCGCCAGCCTCTAAACTTTCTGATGAAGAGGCTCCTGTGGAGATCGTCGAAGTTGGAGAGGGGCTTCAATGTACCATCATCGGGATAGAGGGTCTCATCATTGACCGCCTGAATGCCTGCAAACATCGGAAGTCCGAGATAGACTGTGAAATGGTTGAGCTCTTGATACACCGCTATTTCAATGATCTTGATTGGTCCTATCTTGAAAAGAAATCGGTGAAACCCGAGAATGATATCCTAATGGAACTTCAAGAATTCAAGCGAAGGGCTCAGGCATGAAGAAGAGAGTAAAAAAATATGAGGAAACATCCCCTGTGGAGTTCCTGCTGCTAAGGGAGAAACTCGGACTGAAGAGATACAGAAAAACTGCCAAGAGAGATGAAGAGAAAAGAAAAATTCTTTTGGAACTCGGTTTAAAAAAGATCGAAGAGAAAGAAAAGGACGATTTTATTCCGATAGGCTACAGGAGAAGAAAAATTAAGATCATTCCATCAAAACATATCGCTTCTAAAGACTCGTCCCCCAAGATTTAAGGCACCAAAAAACAGAGCCTCATTCCTAAATTCACGGACTGACCCCTTTATCACATATGCTCTTACTGACCCCATATGCTGTTTATATAATCGTCAACCTCCGGAGATATTCGGAAGACCGAAAGACTTCAGGGTTAACAATATTCTTTGGCCTCTTTCCTCTCAGCATCATGATAGCATTCTTTACAGCCACGACGGCCATCTGCCCCCGCGTATCCTCTGTGGCGCTTCCAATGTGGGGCAGCAGAACCACATTTTCTAACTTCGCCATGCCGGGAGAAAGATGAGGCTCTTTCTCATAAACATCAAGGCCTGCTCCAGCGATTTTGCCTCTCCTTAGGGCCGACACAAGAGCTCTCTCATCGACGACGGGACCACGGGAGGTGTTGATCATGATCGCGGTCGGTTTCATCAGCTCAAGCTCCCTTTTCCCGATCAGGTGATGAGTCTGTTTGGTTAAAGGGCAGTGAATTGTAACAAAGTCGCTCTCTCTCAAAAGATCATCGAGTTCCCTATATTCGACTCCTTTCATCTTCTCGATGACTGCCTTCGCCGGTGGATCATAAGCGATAACCTTCATCCTAAAACCACGGCTTCTCCTCATCACTGCCTGACCAATTCTGCCAAAACCAATGATGCCCAGAACCTTTGGTTTATTGGAACCGCCGGGCCCGATATCCTGTCCCATAAACGTCTTTCCGCCCGGCCCCTTCCACTGACCTGAAAGAGTGTAATTATGTGCCTGTGGAATTTTCCTTGCCGTTGCCATCAGAAGGGCCCAGGCCAGGTCTGCTGTGGTTTCAGTCAGGACACCTGGCGTATTCGTCACAGGGATTCCAAACTCCGTGGCTGCACGAACATCGATGTTGTCGTACCCTACTCCATAATTGGCAATGCCGCGCAGATTTGGATTCGCTACGATCACCTCCCTCGGAACAGGTTGAGTCCCCCTCGGAATCAAGACATCCGCATTTTTCACTTCCTTAATCAACTGATTAAGACTCGGAAGCTCACCCTTAGGCCCGTGAACGAAAACTGCTCCAACTTTTGCTTTCTTCAAAAAGTCTTTTCCAATTTCAGGCATAGCCCATGGGACTAAGATTCTGCGCGACATAGTCCCTCCTTCACGATGAAATGTGCGTACGATTCTATCAGGCCTCACACTAAAATATCAACCCATTCGACTCCCCGGTCTGAACCTTCAACTGCGCTCAGGACAAGCCCCCGGGGGTTGCTTTCCGACAAACTCAAGGCCCCGAGTACAACCGAGGCGCTCAGGGTCGATACTCAGCGGCGCTTTTCACCCCGATTTAAAAATCGGGGTTTGGCGCCGTCGAACGTATCAATTAAAATTTGGCCATGCCTAAGGTTTGTGGTAAAAGAAGGTGTACGCGCTATTGACAAACTTTCCTCTTTGCTTTATCCCTTAACCCAAGTGACCCTATTCTAAGAAAGGAACCTTATGCCAAACGGATACAACGGAAAGATATTGAGGGTGGATTTGGATAAAGAATCCATAAGCGTTGAGGAACCGCACCAAACTTTATACGGTCGCTACCTCGGAGGGGGAACGCTTGCTCTCCATTATCTTTTGAAAGAGCTGAAGCCAAAGTCAAACCCCTTAGGGCCGGAAAATATCCTTGTTTTTGCAGGATCGGTCATCTCCGGGACGCCAGCGACCGGTTTAAGCCGTTTCTCTGCGGCCGCAAAGTCCCCGTTAACGAACGCCTTTGGAGAGGCAGAGGCAGGAGGCTGGTGGATTCCTGAATTGAAATTTGCCGGCTACGACGCCATTGTCATCAAGGGGAAGGCTCAAAGACCCGCCTATCTCTGGATTCACGACGGTGAGGCCGAGATCCGCGATGCCCGCCCCCTCTGGGGGAAGTTTTCGAAAGAGACCCAGGAAGAGATTCGCAGGGAACTCGGAGATGAGCGGATTCGAATTGCCTCAATCGGCCCGGCTGGCGAAAAGCTGGTGAAGGTTGCCTGCATCCTGAATGAGCTGAAGCACGCCAATGGCAGAACAGGATTGGGTGCCGTGATGGGATCGAAAAACCTTAAGGCCATTGCCGTAAGAGGAAAGAAGAGAATGGAGGTGGCTGACGAGGAGTCCGTCAAGAGATTGACCAAGTGGGTCAGGGATACCTACGAAGAACCTTATTTCAGCATTGGCAATCTGGGGACTGCGCGGGTCACCGTGATGTTGAGTGAACAGGGGATCCTACCCACTTTTAATTTCCGGGAAGGGTCTTTTGAGGGAGCCGGGGCCATCAGCGGTGAAACGATGTCTAAGACCATTCTGGTGCGCCGGGGGACCTGTTATGGCTGCTTCGTCCGATGCAAGCGGGAAGTTCAGGTGACGGAACCTTACTCAGTGGACCCTGCCTATGGAGGGCCTGAGTATGAAACAATAGCTGCCTTTGGCTCCATGTGCGGGATCGATGATTTGAAGGCCATCTCATGGGCAAACCAGCTTTGCAATGCCTACGGCCTGGACACGATCTCCACTGGAGGCCTCATCGCTTTCGCTATGGAGTGTTACGAAAATGGTATCCTCAAAAAAGGGGATACGGGAGGCATCGACCTTCGGTTTGGAAACGTAGAGGCCATGATTAAAATGGTGGAAATGATCGCCAAACGTGATGGTCTCGGAGATATCCTCGCAGATGGAATGTCATCGGCGGCCAAGAAGCTCGGAAAGGTGGCTGACCGCTTTGCCATGCACGTGAAGGGAATGCCCCTTCCTTTCCACGAACCCAGAGGGAAAACCGGGGTGGGCCTTGGCTACGCCGTATCCCCAACCGGACCCGACCACATGGAAATTCCTCATGATCCTTTTTGGGCAACGGATGCTGGAATTACCCTTCTCAGGCCCTTAGGAATCCTCGAGCCTGTCGATATCTTTGACTTAGGGCCCAAAAAGGTTAGGCTCTTTATCTATCTTCAGCAATACTGGGATCTGCTCAACTCTTTGGGAATCTGCATGTTCACAGCCAAGCCTATGGGGCCTCATACGATCAACGAGATCGTCGATTATGTGAAAGCGGTGACAGGATGGGAGACCAGTCTCTTCGATCTTCTCAAAGTGGGAGAGAGACATGCCAATATGGCGAGAATATTTAACCTTCGGGAGGGCTTTACGTCTAAAGATGATACCCTTCCCGATCGTCTCTTTAACCCCATGGAAGGAGGAACCCTGAAAGGAAAGAAGATTGATAAGGAACAATTCTCAAAGGCAATCGAAACCTATTACCAGATGATGGGTTGGGATCCAGAGACCGGGGTTCCGAAAAAAGAGAAGCTGGCTGAGCTAGATCTGGACTGGCTCACCTGATTTGTGGAGATTAGAGAAAAGGGGTCAAATCCACAAAATACATTGAAGAAGATGTCAAGAAGCAAAATTGATAATGCAGATTTAACCTAACACTCTAATGATTAGATTCTCACCCAAGAAATCTGAAAATTTTCTTGTAACATTTAAAACAAAAAGTTGTCATGCTGAACTCGATTCAGCATCTCGTTTTGTCCTGAAGGTGAGATCCTGAAACAACCCATGAAACGAGTTCAGGGCATGGTTCAGGATGAC
>CAYMTD010000100.1:0-7472 GCA_964393245.1 uncultured Syntrophaceae bacterium | reverse complement strand
CCAACGGGTGAGAGGAAACCGCAGGCTAAAGCCTTCGGCTACAGGTTCCTTTCAATAGAATCGCTCAATTTAGGTACTATTCAAATCAGGTGAAGCATATTATGACACAAGAAGATGCGAGCCAGAGCGATTTGAAGGACACGATAACTCGCGGAGGCTACCGCTTTGCGGTTCTCTGGGCAGCGGGAATTCTCCTCCTTTATGCCATCGGTGGGTATCTTGGAGTTCAGACACTGCAAGGTTATAAGGCCGAGACAGAGAAGTTTCAGCAGGCCTGGATAGGATCGGCTACGACGGAGCCGAACGTACAGGCACCCGAGATCAGAATGGCCCCTGGAGCAAAGCCTTTCGACATACTTGTTGGTATCTATATCAATAGCATCGGAGAGATCTCCCTCAAAGAGTCCAGCTGGGCCGCTGACTTCGACATCTGGTTTCGTTGGACAGGTGATCGGGTCAAGCCGGGGGACAATTTTCAGGTTGTTAATGGCCAGATTGACCAGCGGGAGAAAAAGGACGCATATGTCAGGGGACAGGAGCATTACGAGCGGTACCGCGTCAAGGCGCGCCTTACAAAGTTCTTCGACGCTTCACGCTATCCTTTCAGCGATCAGGGGCTGACCATCCACATGGAAGACAGCACTCATGGGGCGGAGAGATTGCGCTATGTTGGCGATGAGCAAGAGAGCGGCATCAACCGCTTAGGGGTCCTTCAGAGCTTGAAGATTACGAAATCGCTTACGACGGTTAAGCTGCATAGCTACGGGTCTCGGCGGGGCGATCCGCGGTTATCACCCAACACCGCGAACGTTCATTCCCGGTTCATTTACGCCATGCTCGTCTCCCCCCCCAGCACGGAATTATACATAAAGATGTTCCAGGCCCTTTTCGCCTCGATAGCTATCGCATCCATCGTTTTTTTTATCAAGCCGATCCATGTGGACCCTCGGTTCGGGCTGGGTGTGGGCGCCGTCTTCGCTGCCGTTGGAAACAACATCTTCGTCGGGACAATCCTTCCGCCGGCAGAGGGAATTACTCTCACGGCCATGGTGAACGCAATCGGCCTGGCGACCATCTTCCTCACCCTGGTCCAATCGGCTATCTCCCTTTATATCGAGGATACGATGGGGCAGGAGACGCTAAGGCGATTTTTCGATAAGGTGTCGTTTGTCGTTTTCTTAGTAGGGTATGCGGTCGTGAATCTGATGTTACCACTTGCAGCAAGGCCATAATGAGAGTGACGAGTGTCGACGGAGGAGAACCAAGTGTCGATGAAGGAGTGTCGAGTGAAGGGTGCAGGGGATGAGGTGCATTGAAGCTCCCCGGCCCTGCCTACCGGCAGGCATCCCGTTAGGACGGGACAGGCACGCCGGGGCTTCCCGGCAATATAATATCATTTTTTTATTGTGCCCCTTGACCCCGCCTATCCCGGGAGGGGGGGACGGGGCACGTTCCGGTCACTGAGCAGGAGGAGAGTACCATGTCGGGAAATATCTTCTATCGATTAGACCCGCTCTTGATCTGTCTGGCTCTGATGGGCGTGCTGATTGTCACAGTGGAAATTGGTTTTTGGGTAAGAAAGGGGCGGGTGAAAGACGGTTCAGACAGCATCGCAAAGGCAGATATTGCACTCATTCTAGGCGCAGTAATGACACTGCTTGCACTCTTGCTTGGGTTCACCTATGCGATGTCCGAGGGCCGTTTTGAAACACGAAGACAACTGGTTGTCGAAGAGGCCAATGCGATAGGAACCACCTATCTGCGGGCAAGAACGTTGCCGGAGCCTCGGAGTTCTGAGATTCAGGAATTGCTGCGCCAATATGTGGCGCTTCGGGTGAAAATTGCCAAGATAACCGACGTCACTCCGGAGAAAATCCGTGAGGTGGACAACCTTACAAAACAGCTGCACAGTTTGATTGGGTCGCATGCGGCCGCTCTAGCCAAGGAAAGCCCCGGTCCTATCGTCTCGGTATTTCTTTAGTCCCTGAACGAGATGATTGAATTCCACAGCAAAAGATTGGCCGCATTTAGGAACCGCGTTCCCTTCTCCATCTATCTAGTGCTTTTTATTGTCTCAGCCATAACCCTGTGGTTGGTAGGATACTATTTCGGGTCGCCCAAACAGAGGGTGCGAATCCTAACAACGATGCTCGCTCTTCTCGTAGCGACGGTGATGTGGTTGATCCTCGATCTTGACCACCCTGCTCGAGGACTAATCCGGGCAAGCCAGCAGAGCTTGATTGATCTTCATCAGGATCTGAGCCAAGAGTCCCTGGGAGCAACACAAAATTCTCGCTGAATTGGCAAAAATGAAAAAGGAGGTCAGGCATGATTCGTGAAGTAATCGAGCTAGTGGCTCAGGGCATTGAGGGACTGGCAGTATTGATTATTTTGGGAGGCATCATTTACGGCATCGGCCGCTATTTCTTTCACCATATTTCTTTCACCAAAGGCAACAGGTTGGTGACGCTTACAAACGATTCAAAGATAAGATTGGAAAAGCCCTGCTGTTGGGCTGGAATTTCTGGTTGCAGCGGATATCATCAGAACGGTTGCACTTAGCCCGACCCTGCACAACATCGTGGTGTTGGGAGTGTTAGTGCTCATTCGTACGTTTCTGAGCTGGTCTCTGGTGGTGGAGATCGAGGGCCGTTGGCCGTGGCAAGCCAAAGCAAGTGACCAGTGACAAGTGGCGAGTGGCAAGTGTAAAAGGAAAAGTGACAGAAAGAAGTAAACAGTGATCAGTAATCAAGTGATCAGTGAACAGTAGGCGAGTGATGACTGATAACTGATTACTGACAACTGATCACTGTCACTACGAAAGAGAGGAAAGGCCATGAAGAAAATGAAAATGTTAGAGCTTATGTTGATCTTGTTCCTTGTTTTTCTGTTGGCGGGACTGCCTTGGATCATCGCGCAGGGGACCGAGGGATCAAAACCCTTCAAACCGGAGGAGCTGGACCAGCTCCTTGCGCCCATCGCACTCTATCCTGATTCACTGCTTTCCCAAATCCTGATGGCCTCCACCTATCCGCTTGAAATCGTAGAGGCTGCTCGCTGGGCAAAGCAGGACAAGGATCTCAAAGGTGATGCTCTGACCGCTGCCCTGGAGAAGAAGGAATGGGACCCGAGTGTCAAGTCGCTTGTGAATTTCCCAGATGTATTGGCCAAGATGAGCGAGAACTTGGTATGGACACAGAAATTGGGCGATGCCTTTCTGGCTCAGCAGAAAGAGGTTATGGATACGGTTCAGAAGCTGCGAAAGAAGGCAGAAGAAGCAGGGAATTTAAAAACTACCAAGGAGCAGAAGGTTGTTGTAGAGAAAGAAATCATCGTCATTGAATCTGCAAGCCCGCAGGTGATTTATGTTCCGACTTACAATCCTGTGGTTGTCTACGGTCCCTGGTGGTATCCCGCTTATCCTCCGCCACCTCCTTTTTTCCCTCCTCCTCCTGGTATGTTCATCGGGTTCGAGATGGGTTTTGCTGCGGGTGCGGCGTGGGGTTATGCATGGGGTGGATGTAACTGGGGTAGAGGGGATATTGACATCGACATTAACAGGAACACTACTATCAACAACAAAATTGACCGAAGTAAGCATGTCAATAAAGTCCAGGGTGGCGAAGGAGGTAAAGGCAAATGGCAGCATGATTCAAGCCACCGGAAAGGCATTGCTTACAGGGATCAGGGAACCGAGCAGAAGTTTAACAGGGGAACGTCATCAGAGGCTGCCAAAGCGCGCGAGTCTTTTCGCGGCCGCGCTGAACAGGGCAGGCAGGATGTGGCACGGGGCGGTACGGACCGGGCCAGTGGACGCGCTGGTGATCGTGGAAGCTTTGAACGGGGTGGACGGGAGAGCGCTTTTGGAGGAATGGATCGTGGTAGCAATACCAAAACGCAGAGCAATCGTGGTAAAGCGAGCCGAGAGAGCGCGTCTCGAGGCAGAAGTGGCGGTGGGAGAAGTAGCGGCGGCAGAGGCAGATAGAAGGATGAATAAAGGGTTTAATAGATTTAAACCATGGAGGATAAAGAGATGTGTCTGAAAACAAAAGAAAAAACAAAACATTTGAAATGTCTTTACGGTCTCGCAGTAGTATTTATAGCAGCATTGATCGTCTTTGGCTCTTATCGAAAAGCAGACGCACAGCAGAAGACGTTCAAGAGTTCTGAAGAGGCGGTGAAAAATTTGATCGATGCGGTCAAGGCAGATGATACAAAAGAATTACTGGCAATATTCGGTTCGGCAGCGAAGGAGTTGATTTCCTCAGGCGATGAAGTTGCCGACAAGGCCGGGAGAGAGCGTTTTGTGAAATCTTATGAGGAAATGAATAAGCTTGTGAATGAGAGTGATAAAAAGGTCATCCTTCATGTGGGCAATGAGGATTGGCCCCTTCCGATTCCTCTCATTAAAAAAGGTGAAAAATGGTTCTTCGATGCAAAGGCAGGAAAGGAAGAGATCCTGAACCGCAGAATTGGCCGAAACGAGTTGAATACCATCCAGACGTGTCTGGCTTATGTGGATGCGCAGCGAGAGTATGCGCTAAAGGATTGGGATGGCGATGGGTTGTTTGAATACGCTCAGAAGTTTGTCAGCACCCCGGGTAAGAAAGATGGCCTCTACTGGGAGGCGAAAGAGGGTGAAGAGCAGAGCCCCTTAGGTCCCCTCGTCGCTAAAGCCGTTAAGGCGGGGTATACTCTGAGGAAATCGGGTGAGAAACCAAAGCCCTATCAGGGGTATTTTTATAAGATTCTAAAGGCTCAGGGCAAGAACGCACCGGGCGGAGAATATGATTACATGGTGAGAGGAAAGATGATCGGGGGTTTTGCCCTGGTCGCCTATCCTGCGCAATATGGGAACTCCGGTGTCATGATCTTCATGGTGAACCACGATGGCGCGGTCTACCAGAAAGATCTGGGTAGGGAGACGGAAAAGATCGCCAGCGCTATGAAAAAATTCAATCCTGACAAAACTTGGAAGAAGGTGGAGTAGGGAATCAGGTGGCGATTAAGAGAATGGAGATGAAAATTGAAAAACAAGAAGAACGTATTCGAGTTAAATGAAAAGAGAGTTGTGTATTTCTAAGGGAAAATAAATGCTCTGTCTCTTCTTTCCCCCTCATCGGATCTGGTTTCGCGTTTGCTCATTAAGATTTTTTCTTTCTTCATGAGACAGTATTATATCTCCATCATTGAGACAGAAGAGGATCCAAGTTAGAATAGCAGTAGAGAAGGCCAGAATGAAAAGGAACAAATTTCCCTTCTCTTTATCCCTATTAATAATGGTCTCGGTGATGGCTTGTTCCCAATCGAGTGGAAGCGGTTTTCTCAGAAAGGAATTCTTAGAATACAGAAATGTTGCAATTCTTCCATTTGAAGGAGACGATACGGGAGAGGCGTCTAAGGCTTTTGCCCGAAATTTTCAAAAGAGATTCCCGGAGATCTCGATTTTAGGCGGACGGAAATTCTTGGACGACCCCCGAGAAGAGAAATTTGACCTTTTTCAAATGGATGATGCCACAAGGTTAAAGATTGGCAGGAGAGTGGGTGCCCAAGCGCTGGTCACAGGAGCCATCTATTCCCCGAGTCTCCTGAGCTGGTTCCTTCAGGTGAAGATCCTCGATGTTGAAACAGGCAGGGTCATGGGCCGCTCTACGGTGGAAATCTATTCGCCGAGCGTTACGGACAAAGATGAAGCTACCCGCCTTGCAGTGGAAAAGTTTTCTCCACGGTAAGGGAATCAAGAGCCTAAGACGTTATCCCCTTGAAGAAAAAGTCTAAATATTGAAAGAGAGCATTCGTCACTACAGGAGTCTGGTTCCAATATTTTTCCACCACCCATAGGACTGACCCGAGACCCGTAAGGTAATGGGGATTGTAATTCCCTTGATATAGGTCAGCCACACCCCTGATAAGGAACCGACCCAGTTGTCGGCGACCTTCTTCTGAAACAATCAACCCCCTTAACAAAGCGACCGTTGATTTCGCATCCAGCTTGGAAAAAACCTCAAAGAACTGGCTGTAATCTTTTGGCGGATCCATGCGAGGATGATCTGGCACGACCTGATCTGACTTCTTATTACCCATAAACGCGATCCATGCTTGGATCAGGTGATCATATTCATCTTGACTGAAGAATTGCCGGGTTCGTTCAATGGAGTAGAGGGTGATCGTATGGTGCAGATTGACAATCCCGCGTCCGCTTGTCGCTCGTGGAAGATGGTGCTTGATCGCTTCATCCGAAGGGAAAGGAGCTGGTTTCCGTAACCCAGGGGTTGTATGAAATCTGCCTTTACAGAAGTAGTCAGCGAGGGTCGTTATGACTGGCCATGGATCTTGTTCAACGCGTTCGATCATTTCGAGGAGAATAAAGGCTGTGCAGGAGATGGAGTGTCCCAGAGAATCATCAAGGAAACCGCTTCCAAGAAGCAAGAGCCGTCGGGAGAACTCTGTGCCTCCTTTTTGTGAATAAAAGGTAGCCATTAACGTTGCTGTTTTCTCCAGGTCCCGTTTCCGGATGGCAGATTCCAGCTCTCCGAATGAGACGGAGGAAGTCAGGAGTGGCCCTTTGGGAAGTTTATCCAATTTGGGCCGCTTCGCATATTCAGTGATTTCAAGTTGGACTAAGGGAGGGATGTCCTCTTTCATTACGTAGGGGATAAAATCGCGGTAAATCCGGTACATTTTGGGCAGATGGGGATTGATAAAGGGTGGGTTTAAGGCCCGCTGCGCGGCAGGAAAGAGGCATAGGTGGATATCCCAGGCTTTGACACCCTTCGCGAGTTTTTCCTTGAACTGGTTCGATGCCCTGGCAGCATCGGAAGCATCCACAGCCTGCAGAATATCATCGGCCAATGTTAAGATCTCCTTTCCACGTTTTGAGGGATAGTTGTTGGGCAGAGGATATACTTAGAATTAAAATTATAGCATAGACTTTGGAATACCTCACCTCTTCTTCCGTTTCTTGATTCTTCAGGGCAGTTTTAGTATAGTTCGTCTAACGTAGGAGGTTAGAGGGTGGAGGCTGGAGGTTTGAGGTTTTAGATCATTGAAAAAATGCTTCTATGAAGTCCAAGTTAGAAGAACAGGTCATTCAGAGATTTCCTTATCGCTGTCCTTATTGTGATCAACCCATCTCTTATGATCAATTCGATTTGCAGGAGGGAGAGAATGAGATTCGGTGTCCCTTCTGTAATCGGATATATATAAAGGTGGTATCGGAGGAGAAGAGAAAACCCTAGCGCCCTCATCAATTAAAAGCGGAAAAACGTAGGGGAGCCCCTCTGTGGGCTCCTCACAACGGCGGCCGCAGAGAGCCGCCCCTACGTATTATATGCACAAATCTGAACTGCAACATTTCAAGAATCGTCTTCTTACTCCGATCCAATATGTCAAGGGCGTTGGCCCCAGGCTGGCAAAACTCTTTGAGAAAAAAGGAATACGAACGGTTGAAGACGCCCTTTACTTCCTCCCAC
>CAYMTD010000099.1:0-7542 GCA_964393245.1 uncultured Syntrophaceae bacterium | reverse complement strand
GCTAATGTCGCGATCGTCAAATAGAGGTGTTTGAGACGGACGGAAGGAATTCCAAAAATCATACCCACGAGCGCGGTAGTTAGCCCTGCAGAAAGAACAGAAAGCCAGAAAGGAAACCCGGCCGCTGTCGCAAGAATGGCAGCCGCATAAGCCCCCACACCGAAAAAAGCACCATGACCCAGAGAGATCTGCCCCGTATATCCAATGAGAATGTTGAGGCCAATGGCAGCAATGGCAGCCATCCCAATTTGATTGACCACATAAAGAACATAATGACTGCTAATAAAGGGCACAACTGTAAAAAGCAGGACGAGTCCGATCAATAACCATAGCCTACCAAAATCTGTTCCAAAGATGGTCAGCTCTTCTTCGTATCGTTCATTAAATTTTCCACAAGGATGTAATTTCAGCTTTCGCATTCTCCCTCCAACCGTTTCTCGTGCCCCTGCCTACCGGCAGGCAGGCGTGTTCCGTGTCCGTATCCCAACAATCATTTGATTTTGTTTTTTGGTTATCTTCATATCTAACCTTTTCCTTTTCTCTCCCCATCTCCGGGGCTCCCCATCACCCGATCAGATTTTCAGACTCGCTCAATTTCTACCAAGCCGAAGAGCCCATAGGGCTTAACCAATAAAATGAAGACAAGAACAATGTAAGGGACCACCTCTTTAAGGGAAGTAGAGATATATCCACCCGTAAAGGTCTCAAGTAGTCCAATGATGAGCCCGCCGATGATGGCTCCACCAATGCTCTCCAGGCCTCCAAGGATAACCACCGGAAAAACTTTGAGGCCCATATGACTTAAGTTATGGACATTGATTCCACTCATAACCCCTAAAATAATCCCGCTGATTGCGCAGACCAGAGCGGCAATGGCCCACGAGAGCGCAAAGACCCTTCTCACATGGACTCCCAGGGAGAGGGCGGCAGGCTGATTATCTGCAACAGACCTCATATAAATTCCCTGAGAGGAGTATTTGAAAAAGAATCCGAATATGGCCAGGAAAATGATCCCGATGATAAAGGACACCACGTAGACGGGCGAAATAATGATGGCTTCCCATTGAATAGCAAGACCTTTGGGAAGAAATTCAGGATAATTGAATACATTACCGCCAAAGATGAAAAGCATCAGTCCCTTAAACATGGCAGCCAGTCCGACGGTTAGCATGATGACCAGGATCAGGGCTTCACCAATCAAAGGACGTAGGAAAAGGCGCTCAATGATAAACCCCAGAGCAAAGCTTCCAACAAGTGTCAGCAAGAAGGCAATCCAGATTGGTAACCTGAGCCAAATGCTGAAAACCAGAAAAATAAATGCCCCGATGGCGAGTAAGTCACCATGGGCAAAATTGAGGACACTTGACGACTTAAAAATCATGACAAATCCCAGGGCAGCGAGGGCGTATAGAAAACCAACGGATAACCCCTGAATGGAAAGTTGCAGAAAGAATTCCATAAAGAAAAACCTCCCGGGTAAAAATCATTGAAGACTGCTAAATGCAAAATTAACACTTAGCAATAACAAGCTAACAAGATGCTAAATAACATGATGACGCCCCAATGTATCATGCTAAACTCGTTTGAGCATCTCAATGAGATAAGTAAATCACATGACCCTGAACCAAGTTCAGGGTGACATAAGTAATTATTCAGGGACCTGCAAGAGGTGCATTATTTGCAATGGAGCGGCTACTCTACTGTTAATATCTTCACTTTAGTGGTGATGGTCCCTACTTGCCCATCCCGATAGCGGACCTTGCCTGTAACTTCTACTTCACTCTGATCGCTATACATCGCCTCGATCAACTTGATGTATTGTTCGTAAACGAACTTTCTTCGTACCTTTCCTGTTCGCGTTAATTCTTCATCGTCGGCGTCGAGGAGTTTATATAACAAGATAATCTTACGAAGCCTCATGGGCTTAGGTAATTGAGTATTCACCAGCCGAACTTCTCCAAGAATCAACTCTTCGACCGCAGGCTGTTGTGAAAGATCCGTGTAGGTCGTATAAGGAATCATCCGATCTTCCGCCCAGCTCCCCACATTCCCAAAGTCTATGTTGATGAAGCCTGTAATATAGTCCCGGCTTTCGCCCCAAACCACGGCTTCTTTAATGTAAGGACTGAATTTTAGCCTTGTCTCTATAAAGTCTGAAGAAATGGCTTCGCCCCCTTTGGTCCGCATGATCTCTTCTTTACGACCAATGATCAAGAGATGACCGTCATCATCTATATAGCCTGCGTCACCCGTATGAAGCCAGCCATCTCTCAAAGCCTTCTGCGTTGCCTCGGGGTCTTGATAATAACCGACAAAGCAAGAGGGTGTTTTCACGAGAACTTCCTGGTCTTCTGCAATCTTGATCTCTGTTCTGGGCAGCGGTTTGCCAACTGTCTCTGGCTTCACCTCTTTATCGGGCTGAACCTGGAAAACGCCTCCCCCCTCTGTAAGACCATAGGCATGTTTCAGATTTAACCCCTTGGCACGAAAAAATCGGATGACATCCGGGCTGATGGGATGTCCTCCTGTTATAGCAGCACGAATCTGCGCGCAGCCCACTCGGTCAAGCAAGGGACGGTAAATGATCCTGGCGAATATTCTGTGTAGAATTTGTAAATAGGTGGGCACGGGTTCCTTTTTCGATTCTCGATCGACCACTGCCCTGCCGATGATCTCGCCTAAATCAAAGAGTTTTCGCTTGACATAACCTGCATCGGCAATTTTCACCCTGATCTTGGAGGCCAGATCCTCCCAGAAACGCGAAGAGGTGATGATGACCACGGGTCCAATTTCACGAAAATCCTCTGCCTGGGTTTCCAACGTTTCAGGAAAATTCATGGCCATTCCCGTTAACGGTGAGACCCCCATCCCCCACATCTGGTCAACGATCCATGCCGTTGGGGTAATTGAAATCCAATTATCACCAACACCAATGGGAGCGGTCTCGACCCATTTCCTGGCAATCTCCGTGAAGCTCCGATGGGAGATCATCGCCAATTTAGGGATTCCCGTCGTCCCGGAGGTCATGATCATTAAGGCCACCTCATCCGGTCTCCCCCTGCTTAGCTCCTCTTCGAACCGATGGGGTTGCTCCTTCTCAAACTTGGCACCCAGATCCAAGAGATCTTTGAAACTCATCAGCCAGGGATTACCGGTATACGTTCTCATGCCCGTTGGGTCAACGTAGATGACCTTCCGAACATGGGAGAGTTGTTCCTTCATCTCCAAGAGTTTATCCACCTGCTCCTGGTCCTGGGCGATCACATAAGCCGCTTGGATGCGATTCAGCAGCGTCGTCAGCTCTTTGGCGATCGATGAGGTAAACAAATTTACTGTGACGGCGCCGATGGCTTGAGCACCCATTTCGCTGAAAAGCCATTCGGGGTGGTTGTCTGTGATGATACCAATATTCTCACCCCGCTTAAGACCAAGAGAGAGAAATCCTAAGGCCACATGCTTCGTATAACGCAGATAATCCTCCCAGGAATAGGACAGCCATATGCCGTACATCTTTTCTCGAATAGCGATCTTCTGCCGACCCAATCGCTCCGCTTGTTTGAATAATATCTGAGGAAGCGTATACTCGGTTAACGAGGATAAGATCTTTTGGTCAAAACTTTTTGTCCTTTCAACTTCCATAAACATCAGGCTCCGCTTCGATAACGATGATGGAAGAATGGTGAATTCGTAGAAAGTTGTCATTCCCGTGAAAACGGGAATCCAGTAGAATTCCAATTAACTAAGAAGACTGGATTCCTGCTTGCGCAGGAATGACAAAAGATAGCCTTTTCAAACCTTTTAATAGACCATCAATATTGGGCTTATACTAAAAGCTCCTAAGAAATTATTTCCCTACATCCATCATTCCAATATTCCAGCATTCCATTAATTCCCCTCCGCCCTCTTTATGCAAGGGGGGTTGGGGGGATCAAAACTTGGTTGCTTCACCCAGGTAGGCCTTGATGACTTCGGGATGGTTTTGAATAACCTCCGGTGTACCTTCTGCAATCCTCTCTCCGAAATTCAAAACCATGATCCGCTGGGAGATGCTCATGACAACAGACATATCATGTTCAACCAGGATGATGGTCTGGCCCCAGGCTGAGTTCAACTCGAGTAAGAAGCGGACCATATCCTCCTTTTCCTCAAGGGTCATCCCCGCAAAGGGCTCATCGAGCACCAGAAGTTTCGGCTCTAAGGCTAAGGCGCGGCCAAGCTCGACCCTCTTCCGTAACCCATAGGGTAAGGCCCCAACCATTTTTTTACGGATCGGTTGCATCTCCAGAAAATCGATTAACTCTTCCAAAATCTGACGGTGATAAACCTCCTTTTTCCGGACCGATGATGAGAAAATAGCAGCCTTGCCAATGCCATAGTCGCAGTAAAGATGCCTCGCCAAGAGCATATTGCCTAATACGGTAATACCCGGAAAGAGCTCAATATTCTGATAGGTCCTTCCGATCCCTTTCTTTGTGATCTCATGGGGGTGGAGACCTGTGACCTCCTCACCATTGAATAGGACCTGACCTTTTTGGGGGTGATAATACCCTGTGATACAGTTCAACAGACTCGTCTTCCCGGCGCCATTGGGCCCGATAATGCTTACAAACTCTCCCGTATGCACGGTGAGATCGACATCGTGAAGGGCCATCACCCCCCCGAAGTTTAGAAAAATCTTTTTCACCTCCAACTCAGCCCGTCGATCCACGGGCTGAGTGGAGGCAAAGATGCTGGGCTGACTTCGAAATGCCTTCATCTATTTCACCTTGAGTGTCTTCAAAATTTTGGGTTTTTCTTTTCCGGGAACAAAGAAATTAGTCATGGGTGTATAAGTGGCATTCTCATGGACCTGAACAATCCTTCCCACAAATGAGCCTTCATGATTATCTTTTGTGAAAGTTATATTGGGAACGAGACCCCCAAAGTCTTCGTTATTAAAGGTTTCCATAGCCTTATTGATCGTCTCTGCATTGATCTTTCCATAAAGCCCAGAAGCCCTATGCATGGCCCTCTCCATAACCATGCCGACCACGACACCTTCCCAGTAAGAGGTTTCAAAGAAGTCCACCGTCTTATACCTTTTCCACAAATCCTCCAAGAGCTTCATTCCCCAGGCTTTGTCCCCCGGGAGCACACCACAGAATTGCATAGCAACTCGATCGCGGATTAGACCTTTTCCAAGTTTAAAGAAATCAGGGTCTGTAGATGTCCATGTTCCTATAAAAGGCACATCATAATTAATTTTATCAGCAGATTTAAGAGCCACGTAAACCTTATCCGGAAGGATTTGCATGAAGATGTATTCTGCTCCCTTCCCCTTCAGACGAAGAAGCTCAGTGGTTAGATCTACAGCATCTTTGGGAAATTCCTCGATGCTTACGATGTTGATTTTGTTTTTCTCGGCATATTCGTTGGCCGGGGCATGGACAGCTTTTCCATAAGGGATATTAGGGTTCAATATGCCAACCTTGGGAGCATCTTTCCCTTTATGAATGGACCGAATGTATTCGAGGATGGCATATGAGTCTAAGACATAGCTCCCAAAAGCGATATACATATAATCTCTTGGCGGCTTGTTTAGACCCTGAAATGTTGAATAGTTTATCGTCGGTATTTTGTATTCTTGGATAATAGGCTTTGCTTGGAGACCTGACCCAGCATCCCAGGTGGCGATCATATCCACTTTCTCTTCACATAGCATTTTGACGAATTTATTTGACTCAGGTACTTTATAGGCATGGTCAAGAACTCTTAAATCGATTTTTCTGCCACCAACACCCCCTTTTACCTCATTGACATAACGAAAATAATCCTGGTGACCTTTTGCGTGGTATTGACCCCAAGAGGACGATGGACCCGTGAGATTGATTACCGCACCCACTCTGATAGGCTGAGCCCATCCGCTGACTGTCATGCCGATACAAAATACGCCTAAAATAATTACAGGAAACCATATCTTTTTCATAACGTTCCCCTCCCAATTTTTTTGTTTGTAATGGACTCCCAAACACTTTAATACCCTAACCGACCGTTTAGACCCTTCAACTTTTGACGCCCCCACCCCCTTTCTTTTTAGAAAATTGATGAGATATAAGGATTCTCCCCAAACAGTCAAACCTATTTTACGCATATAAGAAAATAAAGCAAGTAAAAAATTTCACGACAAAAATTCTGTTTAGGTTATGGGAACTTAGGTTAGTTAAGAGATTTTAGATTGTCCTGCTGTTGTCGGGATTCAGCATCACGGTTTATCCGTGGCCTGAGATCCTGAAATGACCCATGAAACAAGTTCAGGGCATGGTTCAGGATGACGGGCAAAGAAATTTCCAATATGTTTTCTTAGAATTCGGGCTAAAATTAGAAATCCCACTCTAATTCAACCGGACGGAGACGACCTTCGAAACCCCTGGGGTCTCCATCGTGATTCCATAAAGGGTGTTGGCGGTCTCCATCGTCTTTTTGTTGTGTGTGATGATAAGGAATTGAGAAGTCTTCGAAAATTCTTTAACCAGCTCGATAAAACGATTGATATTGGCATCATCCAAGGGGGCATCCACCTCGTCAAGCAAGCAGAAGGGCGTGGGTTTGATCATGAAGAGTCCAAAGAGGAGCGCCGTGGCAACGAGAGCCTTTTCTCCACCTGAGAGGAGGTCGATATTTTGGAGTTTCTTTCCCGGAGGTTGGGCGATGATGTCGATTCCCGTGGTGACGGGGTCTTGTTCATCCAAGAGGACAAGACTGGCCTGACCTCCTCTAAATAGTCTCGTGAAGACTTCTTTGAATTTCTCATTCACGAGATGAAAGGTCTCAAGAAACCGTCTAGTCGTCGTGCGATTGATCCGGGCGATTGCCTTCTTAAGAGTATCCAAGGCCTGCTGGAGATCGGTCTGTTGTTCCGTGAGAAAGTCATGCCGCCTCTTGAGGTCCTGATATTCTTCAACGGCCATCAAGTTGACCTCTCCAAACCCTTCCAGGGCTATCTTCAATTCTGCCAACCGCTTCGACATCTCTCCTCTTTCGACGTCTGAAAGGTCTCCTCCAAGGGTAAGGGAAAGAGTGGTCCCGTACCGGTCTCTTATTGAATCCTGGAGATGTTGAAGCTTCCATTGGAGCTCAGAAACCCGTATCTGCTCTTCATGGATCTTCTGACGGACATCCTCCAGTTCCTGTCTTAGAAATCGGGCAGAAGCCTCTGCCTCTCTCCATTCGCTCGAGAGGGCGTCGACCGTTTCCTTCTGGAGGATAAGGGCGTCTTCACTTTTCCGGTGTTTCTCAATCCGATCCCCTAACTCCCTTTCCTTTTGATTGATTTGCTCGTAGAAGGAGACGGTTTCCCTTCCGCATTCGCGAATCCCCACGATTTTCCTGACAATCTGATCGTGTAATGTTTTTTGATTTTCACAGAGATGAGAAAGCTGTCCTTCTGTCCATCGCTCTTTCTCCTCTATGGAGGCGAGCAAGACCTTTTTCTCTGTGATTTTTCCCCTGAGTTCTTCTGTCCCCTCCCTCACCTCCTCCACCGTCTTTTTCAAGGACTGAAGT
>CAYMTD010000098.1:3592-7560 GCA_964393245.1 uncultured Syntrophaceae bacterium | reverse complement strand
TTACGTCATCGGTCAGGACCATGCCCTGTTTTTCGTCATGCTGGCTGTAAGCCGCGACTTTAGTCTCTTTGTCGTGGATGATGACATAGGAGATGTCCTCTTCAAGGGCCACCTTTTCGGAATTCTGCTCTAAGACCACATAGTTATAGGTTAACAGGGCATTTGTACTGACAGAGGCTAAATTCCGAGCAATGGCCATCCCACGTTTTTGGGCTTCCTGCTGTATGAGGTTGGACTGTCGTTTTTCCACAAGGATGATAACAAAAATCATCAGCAGGAGAATGACAACTGTGGAGTAGAGTATGAGCCTGGTCTGAAGGCGAATGGGTCTGGGGTCTTTCTTAGAATCCATGTGGATCTGGATCGGGGAGGGCTACCTCGCTTTTTTTAGCCATATTTTCTTCATGGGAA
This sequence comes from uncultured Syntrophaceae bacterium, assembly GCA_964393245.1. Classification (GTDB taxonomy): domain Bacteria; phylum Desulfobacterota; class BSN033; order BSN033; family UBA1163; genus CAYMJV01. Next base: position 7,149 of record CAYMTD010000098.1, on the reverse strand, counting down.
TATAGTGACCGCCGAGGGCACTTACTTCAATTCCATTAACATAAGGCTGGTAGATCATTTGAAAGAGATGGTGAATCATGGGAACAATCGGTGCATCTTCCAGGACGATCGTTTCAATCTTCCGATAGTCCTCCATCCGTTTCAAGTAATCCCTTTCTGACCTTGCTTTCTCGATGAGACGGTCCACTTCCGGACGAGAATAAGCCGCGAAGTTATTCCTTGCCTTTGAGTGAAAGAGTCGACTGAAGAGACTATCCGGATCCGGGAAATCCGCATACCACGCCAGCATAAACATGGGTGCCTTATTCGCCCTTAATAGGGATTCGAAATTGGGCCAGTTCGTCTCGAAATGAAGGGTGGTGGATATCCCAACCTTCTTCAAATTGAATTGGATCTCGTTTAATTCATTTTGTGCCGCCTCAGATTTTGTATTGCTCCAGATTTCCAAATTCGGGAGGGCTTGCCCTTTGGGGTAACCCGATTCGGATAAGAGTTTCAAGGCCAGAGTTTCATCGAAGGGGTAGGGATTTTTCATGGGATCATACCCGGGCATTCCAGGAGGCAAAATTCCTTTGGCTAAATGAAATTGATTCTTGTGGATTTGTGAGACGATCAATTTCTTATCGATTGCAAAATTGATAGCCTGCCTTAATTTCTTATTATCTAAGGGTTTTGACATCGAATTAAGACCAAAGAATCTTAAAGAAAGAATGGGTTTTTGTAGGAAAAGATATATTCCTCCCTGAACGATATCCTCTACCTCCGTCGGAGGGATGAAGGATTCATCAAGACTCCCTTTCTTAAACTCTTTAAGAATCGTTTCCCTGGGAGATCCGTGGAAGATCTTAAATACAATTCTGTCCAAATAGGGCCTTCCCTCAAAATAGTCCTGATTTGCTTCAAGAAAAATCTCTTCCTTTTCTTTCATTGAAACAAATTTAAAGGGGCCTGCGCCTATTGGATTCTTGGAGAAAGCGAAACCGGGCTTTTCAATTTCCTCTCTGGGTACAACCTTGAAATGAACGGTCCCCAATGCAGAAATCAGGGGATAAAACGGCTCAGATAACCTAATTTCAAGGCCATAGTTACCGATGGCTTTAAAGCCCTTCACATGGTTTGTTGCCCCCTCTTGAAATTCCTTACATCCTAAGACCTTTCCTAATAGATCGGCGGCCAGTGATTTATTTTTTCGGTCCATGATTCTGGAGAAGGAGTAGATAAAGTCGTTGGCCGTAACCTCTCTGCCATTGTGGAATTTGACACCTTCTCTCAGAAAGAAGGTATAGGTGAGTCCATCAGGCGAAATCCTCCATGACTTGGCAATGGCAGGGATGACATTGAGGTTTTGATCGAATTGAACAAGGCCTTCAAAAATCTGTTGATTAACGGTTACAGAATAGATGTCTGTGGTCAGGGCCGGATCGAATGTTCTGGGCATCGATTCCAGAGGTCGGCGATAGGTTCCTCCCAGCAAAGAGCCCTCTCTATCTTTTGCTTCAGCAACATTGTCTTGCCAGACCCCGTAGGGAAGTGGCGATATGGCCAAAATAACAGATATGTACAGAGTAATTATTTCTTTTTTCTTCAACCGAACCACCCCCTAAGGATTGAACCGACCATGGATTTATCATAGAGAGAAACAGAGAAATTGTCAAAGGCTGTAAAAACAAAGAGGCACACCCTTTTCACAGGATATGCCTCTTTTGTCTGGTGGCCAAGCGAGGAGGTTCAATGATCACCAACCTCCGCAGCAGGCCAGAACGGGTGCAACAGATACCACTACTGTAGTCGCAATGATGAACAGTTGGACCGCGATCCTCTTCATTTGATCACCTCCTTGAACAGATAGATTTTTGGATGGGGAAAAGGGGAATAACTGAGAGCGATGAAGAGCAAGATAGATGCCAATCGATATGTGAAGCCCCCGTTCTTGCTCCGACAGGTAATAGCCCGTTATTAAAGAAATTTTAAAGAGCCGACTTTAATGGTTTAAGGTATCCTTCCCTCCCGCTTTGCTCAATATTGTAGGCAGCGATCTATGAAATGGGAGAGTATTAGAGGAAACTTATGGATATAATTGAGAGAAATGAGAGTGTACAAAAAGGTAGGCAGTCCAAGCAAAAATAGGCAAATGAATTCAATCTGTTCTTTTCAAGGGAATGCCCAATTGTTTGGCCTTTTGAATAAGGGTATTACGGTTGACCTTGAGAATCTTGGCCGACTCCGTCTGGTTCCAATGAGTCGCTTCGAGGACATTAAGGATAATTCTCCTTTCGACAGTTTCCCTAATCTTTATGAGCCCCGCTTGCTTGGGGATTAAATCTTGGATGTTTTGTCCCGAATCCATCAAGATCTCCAAAGGGATATCTTTAACGTCGATGGAGAGATCTCCTGGGGAAAGGACAACAATCCTTTCGATGAGATTCTCCAACTCTCGAATATTTCCAGGCCAATGGTATCTGTGCAGAGCCTCAATGGCTTTCTCAGAGAACCCTGGGATTTTTTTGTTAAATGAGATATTGAATTTGTCGAGGAAATGTCTGGCGAGAAGAGGGATGTCTTCTCTTCTCTCCCGTAAGGGGGGAATGTGGATGGGGACCACATTGAGTCGGAAATAGAGGTCTTGCCGAAATTTCCCCTGAGCCACCGCATCCTCAAGGTTTGTATTGGTCGCTGAAATGACGCGGATATCGACTCGGATAGCTCTGTTTGAGCCGATCCGTTCGATCTCTCTTTCTTGAAGAACACGGAGGAGCTTCGCTTGAAGATCCGATCTCAAAGCGGAGATTTCATCAAGAAAGAGCGTTCCCCCATTCGCATATTCAAACTTCCCGATGGTTCGGGTATGAGCACCTGTGAAAGCCCCCTTTTCATGGCCAAACATCTCGCTCTCCATCAACTCCGACGGAATGGAAGCGCAATTGATAGCCACGAAGGGCCCATTCTTCCTATTTCCCTGATTATGAACGGCTCGGGCAACTAATTCCTTACCCGTTCCGCTTTCCCCTGTGATCAGAATGTTCGTTGAGGTGTAAGCCACCTTCTTGATCAGTTCAAAGATTTCAAGCATCCTCCTGTTCTGGCTGATGATCTGATCAAAGCCACGAGATTGCTCTACCTCTTTTCGTAAAAAGACCAGTTCCCTATGGAGACTCCGTTTACTCATCACGCGAGCCACCGTAGAGAGAATGTCTTCAGGCTCATAGGGCTTGGTGACATAATCGTAAGCCCCCAGTTTCATAGCATCCACAGCCTTTCGTGCCAGGTTGAGCGCAGAAACCATGATCACATCCACCTCTTCCTCCTGCTCCTTAATCCTGCGGAGGGTCTCCAGCCCATCCATCTCAGGCATATTGACGTCTAAAAGGATGAGCTCGACGGGGATCTTTTGAAGCGTTTCCAATGCCTCCTGCCCGCTTCCTGCAGTCACGACCTCATAATGGTCCTCGAGGATCACCTCCAGAGACTGACGGGCAGCAGGTTCATCGTCGACCACTAAGATATGAGGCTTGATCTCCATCGGTCTCACTATAAGGGAAATGGTTCCTTCCGTCAAG
>CAYMTD010000098.1:1220-3492 GCA_964393245.1 uncultured Syntrophaceae bacterium | reverse complement strand
AGTGCGCTTTTCGATCCAGAAGGAGCTCTTCGATCTCTTCCCCGGACTCACGATTGGCATGGTGGTGGCCATGGGAGTGGATAACAGCCGTCACTCTCAGGAGATTGACGACCTTCTTTCTCAGGCCATCGGAGAAATGAAGAAGAATTTCGTCGCTGAAAAAGCCCAGGATCACCCCAGGATCAAACCTTGGAGAAATGCCTTCTCCAAATTGGGCATTTCAGGAAGCAAATTCCCGAGTTCGATCGAATCGATGGCGCGAAGAATTCTCAAAGGAGATCCCTTCCCGAAGATCAATCCTTTGGTCGACCTCTATAACAGTCTCTCTTTGAAATATCTGGTTCCCATGGGAGGCCATGACCTGGATACCCTCGAGGGAGATCTTCATCTCAGGTTTGCCGAAGGTTGGGAGCCCTTTACGCCCATGGATGGAGGGGAGATGGTAATTGTGCCAAAGGGGGAGCTGGTCTATCGAGATGACCGTGACGTGTTGACGCGAAATTGGGTGTGGCGCCAATGTGAGAAGGATAAGGCAACCGAGAAGACGAAAAACATCTTTATCCCGATTGATGTCCTGGAAGAGGTTGGAAGACAAAAGGCAGAAGAGATTATTCTGGAGCTTCAGGCCCTGGTCCCGAGGTATTTGGGAGGGAGGATTTTTTCATCCATCCTGAATCGAGAAGATCCCACTTTCGAATTCGAGCTCTGAAGATCAGGCCGTCTGAAAAATAAAAGGGAAGAGAATGTCTCTTCCCTTTTAAAATCTTTCTTTTTCCTCCAGAGGCAAAGAATTTCCTTGAAAGAAACGACGGTTCTAATAACCCTTCTTCTGAATCTCGGCTAAGCCTTCATCCACGGTGAAGACGGCACCGCATTTTGGACATTTAATCTTCGTGTCTTTTGCTACCTGTGCACACCCAAGGGAGAAAACTGTTAACATCGCCAATGCCAAAAAGATACTGAGCCCTCTCTTCATTACCCTTCACCTCCTTTCCTCCTTAACTCCAACCATTTTTATTTATGTCAAACCAGATCACACCTAAATTTATAACACAGACGGATAACAAAAATCCCCCGCCTTGTCAAGAAAAAAAATTGAAACAATTTTCAGCCCCGGTAGAAGGAACCCATCGAATCACTATTTCTTCTTCGTTGCTTTTTTTGTCGCCTTCTTTGCTTTGGGATGCTTCATTCCGCAAGACATGATTTTTTCACCTCCTCCTTTCTTGTGTATTGATTTATTTATCCCTTTTAATTTAGAATTTGTCAAGAATTTTTTGATAGATTGCTGAAAAAGTTCAGAAGTCTCCGATTGGACAGATCAGAATGCTTTGAAACTAAAGACAAATCTGTGGAATCTTTTTTAAAATGGGCGTAATCGGACAGCGAGAATTAGTTTATTTGGACTCTCTTTAAAGATTTCAGCCGCCATTTTAATAGTTGAACCCATCTTAACGAATACAGGATATCCCGTGCCTTCTAAATGGGTCAGGTCCCCTTTTCCGAAAGGGATGCATTATCTTTCAGGCAACGAGGCTGCCGCCGAGGGAGCCATCGCGGCGGGTTGCCGATTTTACGCCGGTTACCCTATTACCCCTTCCAGTGAGATTATGGAGAGAATGGCTCTCCGATTAAGACAGGTGGGGGGAGTCTTTATTCAGATGGAGGACGAGATTGCTTCGATTTCTGCCGTAATCGGTGCGTCCTGGGCTGGAGCGAAGGCGATGACAGCGACTTCGGGGCCAGGTTTTAGCCTAATGCAGGAGGCAATCGGCTATGCCGCCTTCACCGAGACGCCCTGTGTGATCATTGATGTTCAGAGGGCCGGTCCTTGTACGGGACAGGCGACCCGGGTGGGGAGCGGAGACATCATGCAGGCAAAGTGGGGTTCCCATGGAGACTATCAGGTAATTGCACTTTCTCCCTGGTCTGTGCAAGAGATGTATGATCTTACGCTCGATGCCTTTAACCTTAGCGAGCAGTATCGCGTCCCTGCCTTCGTCATGGCTGACGAGGCGGTGGGCCACCTAAGGGAGAGCATGTCTGCGAAAGCCATAGTGGAGATATGGGAAAGAAGAAAGAAGAAAGGGGGAACTCCCTTTGGCACAGCAGAGAAAGACGGGGTGCCTCCCATGCCGGCCTTTGGAGAAGGGGAACGCATTTTGGTTACCGGTTCCACCCACAATGAGCTGGGATTTCGAAAAACCGATGATCCTGAGACTCATGCCAAACTGGTGGAGCGAATCAACAAGAAGATATTGAACCATCGGGG
>CAYMTD010000098.1:0-1120 GCA_964393245.1 uncultured Syntrophaceae bacterium | reverse complement strand
AGACCGGAAACGATCATGGATGAATTGAAAAAGATTTGGTGAGGTAAATTCAAAGCAGGTTTAATGGTTATCAGAAGATCAGGCTATCAGGTAGGGGGTGTCAGGATACAGGTTATCAGGTTTAAGAACTCTTTCATTTTCGCTTTTCCTGATGTCCTGGTTATCTGATTTCCTGCATCCTGATCTCCTGGTGCCCTGATTTCCTACCGGAATTTGTTTCGGATTTAGCGAGGTTGGGTGATGGTCCGAGCGATGGAAAAATATCTCAGACCCGGTGTGAAATCGACACCTTTCTGCCCGGGTTGTGGCCACGGCATCCTGATGGGTCTGATTTTAAGAGCGATCGATGAGTCAAAGATGGATATGAAGAGGATGCTCTTTGTCTCTGGGATTGGTTGTGCCGCTTGGATCCCGAGCCCCCACTTCAACGGCGACACCCTTCATACCCTGCATGGAAGGGCTTTGGCTTTTGCCACGGGTGCAAAACTCTACAACCCAGACCTCTGTGTCATGGTGATCAGTGGCGATGGCGATCTCTCTTCCATTGGAGGGAATCATCTCATCCATGCAGCGAGAAGAAATATCGATCTTAAAGTGATCTGTGCGAATAATATGGTCTATGGGATGACTGGGGGACAGGTGGCATCGACAACACCTCAAGGAGCCCGAACCTCTACCACCGAGGAAGGGAATCCCTACCGGCCCTTCGATCTGTGCAACCTGGTAAAAGCCGCAGGAGCCACTTATGTGGCTCGGTTTTCAGTCACCCAACCGATGGCACTTGTCAATAGTGTTAAGAAGTCATTTTGTCATTCAGGATTCTCATTCATCGAAGTCCTCTCCCCATGCCCAACCCAATTCGGAAGAAGGAATCGACCAGATCGGCCCGATGAGATGATTAAGGATCTGATCCGGCGGTGCATTCTGGAAGAGGAGGCAAGAGGACTGACCCAAGAAGAAATGGCGGAGAGGATTATCACCGGAGAATTTTGATCATGTCGGAGATCACCCAGGTACGTATCAGCGGATTCGGAGGGCAGGGCGTGGTTCTTGCCGGTGTGCTTCTCGGAGAAGCAGGGGTCATCGATGGCAAACAGACTGCCGGATCCAATTCCTATGG
>CAYMTD010000097.1:0-7654 GCA_964393245.1 uncultured Syntrophaceae bacterium | reverse complement strand
GGCTCCAGAGACATACCATCTGCCGCCCCACATGATCAGAATTCCCTCTTCAGCAAGAAGGGTTCGAAACTTATTCTGCCTTTCAATATCGGCCCCCTTTAAATCCCTAACACTGTAGGCCACCTCTCTATCGATGAACTGGTAGAAGAAAACCCCCCTTGGCCCTTGAATTAGCACGGGTATTTCGTGCCGGCTGCTTATACTTCTCAGTCCGTCCATCAATCGTTCCTGCAATTTGTCAACTCTTCTGTAGTACGCTCCGTTGTCTTCCTCAAGAATCTTCAGGCTCGCCAAAGAGGCAGCCACTCCAAGAGGATACCCATTGAACGTTCCAGCTCCGATGACCCTTCTGTCGAGAAGAAGATCCATGATCTCCTTCTTCCCAGCCACTGCTCCCATGGGGACTCCGCCTGCCAAGGCCTTCCCAAAAGTGGAAATATCTGGTGTCACGCCAAGTTGCCCCTGTGCGCAATTGAGAGCGACCCTGAAACCGGTGATGACCTCATCGAAACAGAGGACGATTCCATATTTCGTACAGAGCTCTCTAACCTTCTCCAGGTAGCCTGGCCGAGGAGGACAGCAGCCACCATTGCAATTGATAGGCTCCATGAGGACCATCGCCACCTCTTCACCATACTTACCTAAGACGTTTTCCAGTATCTCTATATCATTCCAAGGTAACTTGAACGATTCCTTCAGAGCGCCGGGAAATCCTCCTTCTGTCCCAAGAGGATCCTGCTCGCTCTCGACTGCGAAAGGTTTACCTTCGGTCCTGTCATCCACCATGCCTCCAAGAACATTATCCAGCCATCCGTGATAATGTCCCTCGAAGCGGATGAAATAAAGCCTCTTCGTATAAGCCCTGGCAAGTCTGATGGCCAATTGAACGGCCTCTGTTCCTGAGAGGCAAAACCGCACCTTCTCCGCGCAGGGAACGTATTTCATAAACTTCTCGGCAAGTTCAATCTCCAGAGGAGTCTGGGCAGCTCCAGAAATGAGGTAGTAGAGACTATCGAGTTGATTCTTGAGGGCTCGAACATATTCTTCATGGCTGTGGCCAAAGATGCCTGGACCAGCCCCGATCATAAAGTCGATATATTCATTTCCGTCAACATCCCAGAGATGTGCCGCCTCTCCCCTGACAATGAAGAGTGGTTTCACTCCGACCGGAGCCCTCAAGTTGCTTTGGCCCCCGGGCATCAGCCTGTTGGCCCTTTCCGATAATTCGAGGTTTTTCACATTGGGTCTCATAATTCCTCCTTAAGAAGCTGGCTTGAAACAGGATCAACGAAAGAAGAGGCTGGGAAGCCATAAGCACGTGATCGGGACAAATGTGATGAAAAGCAGGGTCATCGCCAGAGGGATGAGATAAGGATAGGTTGCCTTAAATACCCAATCCACAGGCTTTTTGGTGATCGCACTAAGGGTGAATAGAAGCAGGCCAAAGGGAGGTGTCAGCATTCCCAAGACCAGGCACAAGGTGATGACAACGCCGAAATGGACCGGATCGACCCCGTAGACCTTCAACAGAGGGTAAATGATCGGAAGGGTCATGATCATGATAGCGGCCTCTTCAATAAACATTCCCATGACCCCAAGTATTCCGAGGATGATGAGAAGGAATATCCACTTGTCAGATGTAACGGAGAGCATGAAATCTGAAAAGCCGGTTGTAATCCCTTCTGCTGTAAGAATCCAGCCATAGACCCCCGCCACAGCAATGATGAATGCCACCATGGCTGTTACAAATACGGAATAGGAGATCGATGTGTAAATTGCCTTCCACGTTAGGGTTCCATAGACAAATTTCCCGAGGACAAATGCATAGAAACATGCGGCAACCGCTGCTTCCGTTGGAGTGAAAATTCCTGAGGTAATCCCCCCCATGATGAGAACAGGTGTCATGCAGGGTAAAAAGGCCCTTTTTGTTGACCGAAGAAGTTTCTTGAATCTCGGAATAGGACGTTTTGGATATTCCTTTTTAAGGGCATGGAGGTAAACCCGTATCATGAGGGAAATTCCCATGAGAACGCCAGGGATGGCTCCAGCCAGAAAGAGTTTGCCCACCGAGACTTGGCAGATAGCACCATAGAGGATGAAGAAGAGGCTTGGAGGAATAATAGGACCAATCGTAGAGGCGGAGGCAACAATCCCAACGGAAAATTCATCATCATACCCTGCCTTTTTCATAATTGATAATTCCACATTCCCCAGGCCGCCGGCTTCAGCCACGGCAGAACCTGTCATGCCAGCGAAGATCATGCTCGACACGACAACGACATGGCCGAGACCTCCCTTGACCCAGCCGACCATATCATCGCAGAAATCGAGGAGACGGTCTGTGATCTTCGATTCCTCCATCAATTTGGCTGCCAGGATATAGAAAGGGATGGCGATCAAGATGAAGCTGTTTATGGAATGGGTCATAACGTGACCCACTAGCTCAAAAGGAACGCCTTTAAGAATGACATAGATCAAAGAGACGCTTAAAAGCACAAAGGCGATGGGGACATTGAGAAGGATGAGGAGAAGAAATAACGCGAATAGAAATCCAGTTAACATGACTGTCCTCGATTCACACTGGAATCAATGTTTGAGCCTTCCTCCGAGCCCATTGACTGAACAGTTCGATTACATCAATCGTAGAATAGAACAGACAAAGAATAGCTGTTACAAAAGCAGGCAGGTAGTAGACCTGGATGGGAACAGAGGGGCTCGGGTAGACTCCTCGGCTGTTCATTATCAAACAATAAAGCGTATAAGTCCAAAAAATAAAAGTGAGTTGAATGAGCACCGTTATGAAAGCCTCGAGAAATATCCTCACCTTTTTGGGGAGCTTTTCCGCAAAGAGATTGATGGAGATGTGGGATCTCATGCCGTAGACAATGACCGCGCCCAAGTAACTGATGTTGATGAAAAGAAGCTGGCTGGTTCCGAGGGCCCAGGGGATAGGAAATTGGAAGAGGCTTCTCGCGAAGATCTGCAGAAGGACGATACACAGGATGGCGGCGCAGCAGGAGAAGCACCAAATTTCAAGGGCCTTCTGTACTAAGTTTGTTGCTCTCTTTAAGAAGGCTAATATCCCCGTCTTCATGGATTTTGTGTCCTGACCAAAACTTCTTGCCGAGAGGAAGAGGGCGGAAAAAGCAAGAACTTCCAATTTCTCTGCCCCCTTCCCCCTTAGAGGCTGTGTCGCAATACGGAAAAACCGATTTTTTGAAAAAGGGGGAGAGGCGGTTGGGTGGAAAAGACTTAGAGCGGTAACCTTCAGCCTTCGGATTCCGACGTGCCAAGGGTATGAAAACGTTCGATTTTATACAAGCGGCGATTTCCCGTAATCTAAAAGATCCGCATTCTAAAGCTTTGGAATCCGACTGCCTCTCCCCCTTGGCTTGCGATTACGAAACAGTCTCTTAGCAGGGAGTTCTCATTGCCAGCCAAGCTTCACCACTTTGTCGTAATAGGCTCCCCATTTGTTTTTTTCGTATTTCTTCTTGAAGTCCTTTGCAAACTCGGCAGCCTTCGCCTTATAAGCTGCCATGGCAGCCGGAGTTAGTTCAATCACCTGAAGCTTTGGATTCTCCTTCTTCAATTGATCAAGTGACTGTTTGGTAATCGAGGACATCTGCCCCACCTTCCAGAGGGCTATTTCCTTTGCCCCCTCCTTAAAAATCTTCTGCTGCTCCGGCGACAGCATGGCCCAGGTCTTCTTACTAATTGAAAGGACTTCGTTGGTATAGACATGACCGGTAAGGGTTAGGTAATTACAGACCTCATGCCACTTTCCGGCAGCGATGCATTCAAGGGAACATTCCGCTCCCTGAACTATTCCCTGCTTGAGGGCCATATAGGTTTCCGGCCATGGAACAGGGGTGGGTGTTCCGCCCAGGGTCTTTCCAAAATATTGGGATAGTTCTGACGGGGAACTCCGAAGAAGCAATCCCCTGGCATCTTCAACCCCCTTTACCAGCTTATTCACCGTGACCAGGTGACGGGGTCCCAGGAGAAAAGGCGCCAGTGGAATGACTCCCGAAGCCTTTGAGATCTCAACACTCAGTTCGTCGAAAATTGGACTCTTCAAAACCCGTTTGTAGCCTTCAAGGTCTTTATACATGTACATGAAATCCAGGACCCCGAAGGCAGGATTGAAATTGGCCACGTAGGCAGCGTCCGTCAGCACCAGATCGATCGTTCCCAGATTGCAAGCCTGAACCATGGCATCTTCGGAACCTAACTGCGAATCTGGGAAGAGGGCAATCTTAACTTTTCCACCGGTCTTTTTTTCAACAAGTTCCTTCCACTTCACCATCTGTTGATCCGTAAAAGTCCCTGCGGGGGCCCCGTGGCCCAGTTTCATTTCAATCGTCCCATCCGGGGTCTTCGTCGCTGCACTGGTTGCATTCATGGTGAAGACGATGCCCAACAAACATACGGCGACCAGGACAAGAATCTTTTTCATACCTTTCCTCCTTTGTGCAATGGTTTAGCTATTGTGAAAATACGATCCGCCCTCTCTCTTCTTCATCCCTCCTTTCTCCCTAAAATTGTTAAGTGTGCCCCTTCTGTAGAAGTTCAATCAGAAGTCTATCCGATAAAAGGAAAAAAGTGACCTTCGTTGGCGCGCGTACCTGCAGTCCGAAACTTTTATCATAGCCTATACAGGCTACGGGAACGGAGACCATCCTGAATCCCTTCTGAACAAGCTCTTCAGTTGCCTTCTCAATATCATCCACTTCAAAACAGAGATGATGAAGGCTTCCTCCCCGTTTCTTTAAAAAATTGGAGATGGGCGAGTCTTCATGAGTTGGTTCAAGGAGTTCAACGTGGATTGGTTTTTCGTCCGCCACCGTGACAAAACGAGCAATAACCTTCTGAATAGGATCTGGCTCAGGGTCCGTAATCTCCTTAAACCCCAGGACTTCGAAGAGCCTGGCGAACTCGGATACGTCATCAACAACTATCCCAATATGGCTCAATTTCAATTTCTTGACTCCTCCGGCTACTTACTGCTTCTCCGTCAACCAGGATTTCCAGATGACCTCAGACATTACTCCGCCAATGGGACGGGTATCGAAATAACAAGCCCTCAAATATCCTTTGTAGGTCTCTACGTAGGTTTCAGCCCTCATGACGGGCTTAAATCCTGCTGCTTTAAATTTTTCAAACGTTTCGTCGTAATTTGGAACAAAAAACCCGAGATGCTGTATCCCTTCTCCTTGGGTTTCAAGGAATTCCCTATGAAACGACCTTCCTTCAATAGGTTGAATCAATTCAAGTTCAAGACTGCCCCAAGCAGCCTTCCCCATCATCAATTTCAAATAAGAAGGCTCCTCCATGAACCAGTGTTTCTCCGGGACAAATTCATAAACCGTAAAAGGGCCGATCCCAAAGAGAAAGGAATAATAGTCAACTGCTTTATTCATATCTTTCACAACAAAGCCAATTTGACCGACTGGTGGCAATCCGAGTTTTGTCCTAAGATCCTCCATAATTTTCATTTTCTCCCTATTTTTATTCTGAAAGATGCAATATCTTTCTTGCCTCCACAGGTGTGGCGACTTCTCTTCCCATCTCCTTAGACATGCTAACAATCTTGCTCACCATCTGGGCGTTGCTCTCCGCCAACACCCCCTTCGAAATATGGATGCAATCCTCAAGGCCGACACGAACATGTCCTCCGGACGCAATCGCTACACACCCTAAGGAGAAGATATCCGGTCCTACGGTGCAGAGAGACCATGTCGAACCGGGAGGAATGGAATTTTTCAGGAAAACAAGATTCTCAACACTCGCTTGCATGCCCCCCAAGACGCCGAGGACAAATTGGAAATGCAGGGGCTCTTTCAGAGCCCCAATTTCATGAAGAACCCGTGCATTGCTAATCATGCCTGCGTCGTAGATCTCAATCTCCGGTTTTACTCCGTAGTCAGTCATGGTATCTGCAAAATATAGGAGTTTGGACCAGGGGTTTTCCTGCACTGCATCAAGCACGAAAGTCCTTTTCTTCCGGCTGAGAATCCCATAATTGAGCGATCCCGCATTCAAGGAAGCCATTTCCGGTTTGAAGTTTTTGTCTGTCGACAAGGCTGGAATAATAGCAATTCTTTCCTCGAAGGTCATTCCTGGGCCGCCCCCCGTAGAAGTGTTAATAATAATGTTGCACCTCTTTCTGATCTCTTGGATGGTTTTCTTATAAAGTTCAATATTCTGAACAGGTCTCCCCGTCACAGGATCTCTGACATGCAGGTGGACAATAGATGCTCCCGCCTTCCAACTCTCCACAGTCGCTTCAACGATTTCTTCGGTGGTATAGGGAATATGAGGATTCTGGTCTCTGGTGTTCAGGGATCCCGTAACCGCTACCGTGATAATGGTCCTATCCATTGCATTTGGTCCCCTGTTCCTTTAATCCTTCGTCCATTCCACTCTGATTCGAATCTGAAAATTGCTTTCAATCCAGTTTCGATTGTACTCAATATAAAATATTTTGTCAACATTTTTTCTTGACAGAGAACTTGTTTCTTGCTATATTTTTGTAAAACTTGCTATTTTGAACACCCATCTCTCTTATGCTCCGGCAAAAAATCATCGAGGATCTAAAAAACGCCATCGCCCGGGGTGCATTCAATCCCGGACAAAGACTAGTGGAGGCACAACTTTGCAATCGCTACAAGGCAGGGAGGAGTGTCATCAGAGAAGCTCTCCGACATCTGGAACAAGATGGCTTTGTGAAAATCATTCCAAATTCGGGGGCTATTGCTACGGAGCTGTCTCAGAAGGATGTCGAACAGATTTACGATTTGATGGGAGCCCTCGAAGGACTTGCTATGCGCGTGGCTACTCCAATCATGAATCAAAGAGAAGTGGCGAAGTTGGAGAAACTAGTCAAAAAGATGGAAGCCACGAATAATCCATTCAGATTCTTTCAATATAATTTTGAATTTCATACCTACATGGATCACCTGAGTGGAAATGACCGCCTCATCAAATTGATGGAAAACTTGAGAGCGCAAGCCCATCGCATCAGTCTTCGAAGTTTTTATAATCCGGGGCAGATTCGAGCGTCTCTCATCGAACACCGAAAAATCCTTGAGGCCATAAAAGAAATGGATCCCGTAAAAGTCGAGAGTCTCATCCGTGACCATTATCTCCAATCCAAGAATAGGCTAATCAAATATATGAATAGATCCCTTTAGAAGATTTAAGGAAAATTGAAACTAAAACCACTTTATCGTCCTCATTCCGAGTAAGATCTAAATCATTGACGCAGAGAGGAGCCTGAATGTTGTCCAGTAAAAAGAAAATTGAGCCGTATTTAATGGCACTTTTAGCAAGCAGGATTGGAAGCATATCCGTTCAAATGAACAACATCATGGTAAAGAGTGCCCGCTCAAGCGTCATGGCCCTTGCTCGAGATTGCTCCACGGCCATCTGCGACGGGAAGGGAGACGTATTGGTTTTTCCATCCGGTTTTCCGGTACACGTCGGAGGAACCAGCCTGTCGGGTCACACCCTGCTCGAGATCCATGGTCACCATTTAAGACGAGGGGATGCCTATCTAAACAATTCGCCCTATCACGGAAATACACACGCAGCCGACCATACCATTCTCGTGCCTGTATTTTATGAAAATGAATTGATGTTCATATGTATC